>NZ_JBFREQ010000005.1:0-275130 GCF_052114385.1 Variovorax sp. M-6
GCCGAAGGGCATGGACATCTCAGGGTTCTCCCAGCTTCAACTCAATGCGATCGCTAGACAATTGAACGAGAGGCCGCGCAAGACGCTCGGCTTCCATACACCCGCTGAGATGTTCAGTGAATGTGTTGCATCGACCGGTTGAATCCGCAGCCGATAGCGCGCACTGGTGTCTGGCTCACCAATGAGCAGCCCAGCGTACCAGCAGCATCAGATTAACGGCAATCGCCACAGTGACCAGCGAAATCTGGTACCAACCGAATGCGCGGTCGGCCGTTCCTCCCAGGCTGCCCCTCAGGACTCCCTCAAGGGCCTCCCTTTCGCTCGCAACCAGAACCACAAGGACGACGCACTGAAGCGCCCCGACTAGGTGCCACCCCCAAAGCCCGGAAATCGCTGTGATGAAGCACAGACCAAGGCCGACCATCCACAAAAAGCTGGCGATGCGCTTGAGGAGCGGCGAAAGGTTGTCGCGAACGCGCATTTTGAGAGGTAGGAAGGAAGTTCCGGTTCGGGCCGAACTGCGCCACACGCCCGGAGGGTCCGGCGTGCCGTGGTAACTATTGGAGGGTGCGGAGGCCCTGGTAAATCGTCTCTGCGATGCGTTTGTCTGAGATAGGGCGCATCTGTTCAAGAGCGCCGTAGTGCGCCTGGACCATTCCGGCCACCAGCCCGTGTCCGATTGCCGTTCCCGCGCCCGCCTGGAGGCCCGTAGCTCCCTGTGGCGGCATGGCGGTCGCGTTTATCACCTGAGCCTGCACATAGTCAGCCTTCTGCTTTTCCTGCTTGGGCGAGGTAGGGAGCGCCTCGAACACATAGAAAAACCTCGGCGGCTGTGCATGATTCTTGGGCAGAAAGATGCCGCCTTCAAGCCATCGTGACTGCGGATACAGCCATTCGTTCATGTCACGAATGGGTCGGCCTGCTCCGAAGAAGTAGGTACCGGACCTATCCTCCAACTCCGCGACGTACCGCCCCGGTACGATTTCGTGCTCAATCTTGACATTCATTCCGGCAGTGAATTTCCATACAAGCGACTGCTCAATAACAATCTCCTGGCGGACTGCGGCCTTGTTCAGGTCTTCCCGTCTTGTCGCGCACCCGGCTAGGACTGCACTGCTTACGAGCGCCATCACACACACACGCCTCGTGACTCCTACCTTCACAGGCATACCTGCAGTTCTCATCTTTCGATTTCCTCCAATGCCCCGTACAAACCGAGAAGTGACGGCTCGAGCGCGACCGTAGGCACGTCCCGCATGTCGTCTCTCGGCGATTGTCCCTATGGGCCGGTTTGTGTGCACCCGCTTCAGGCGATGCGCTCCCGACTCGCCATCAAACCGTTGTGCGCGCGCCGCGAGCGTGCGCTTCCAGGCCAAATTCTGAGGCGAGGTCGACTGACCGGTTTTGGCCGCTATGCGCCTCTCAGGATGTTGGCCCAAGGTCGGCGTTGCTGTCCCCGAAACGCAGATTGAACACGTCATCGCAGGACACTTCCTGCATCGCAAGCATCTCACTGCATTAGCCATCTTTGCTGAGGGAGACATCTCCCCGCGTCGCCGAGTGTCAGTTGCCCCGAGGGTTCGAACTCGCACCTAACCGGAGCCTCGTCAGGCCCTTGGATATTGACGGACCTCACTTTCCCGTCCTCCAATCGAATCCGACCGAATAGCTGGCCCGAGGAAAACCAAACACTCCGACATCCAGAGTACTGGGGCGATATCGTGCTCGGAAATATCAGGAGGGTCACGCCATGAGTTTCTTGGAGCCGAGCGCTGCTCGGCGGCGCGCTCAACTCGCAGCTTCCGCTCCCGCCTGTGGGACTAGAGCACGCGGCAAACAACTGCACGCCACAAGCCACCGTCAATGCTCTAAGCAACATGTTTCTCCTCGTCTGTTCTTCTGCGAACCATTCGTCGACGACGCGCGGCCCACGGCTGCCCTCTTGGTCTGGCCTTCACGGGGTCACCAGCTTGTACGTCTGCTTTCGGACGAACTGAGCTCCGCCGGCCACACGAAGCAAAGAGATGTGAACGACCCTTCGTTGGCCTCCACCTCTGCTTCATCGAACGCTAGATAACCCAGATAGCTTGGCTGATAGGCAAACCCCGCAGGCAACCATCCAGCAGGAGCTTCGAGGCGTGGGTCAGATGCGACGTCAGGCATGGTGAATTCGAGTTGCGGTCGATTGTGGGCTCCGTTCTGTTGGTGTGCACCCGCTTCAGAGAAAGTCGCTCCTCAATGCGACAAGAGGCGTTGCGCCCGCTGCGAAGGTCGGCTAACGGGCGAATTGAACGCGCCAGCCGAACGTCGGGTCCTGGCCGACCTCAGCCTTTCCGCTGTAGCTCCCGCCTAGTTCGTTGCTTCATAGGACGCCGATCAGAAACTCATGGATAGTCGCGGGGAACTGCGCATGAAACCGTTCCCTATCGAAACCGTCTGGGTCGGTGGCCGGTAGAAATCCGGGCCGCCGCATACTGGCTGGGAAAGGCGTCAAGAAAGAATAGTGGCCTGCTCCGTCAACGACGATCAAATCGTGCAGGACGCCCTTGGGCAGCGTCGATAGCGCCTGTTCGATCCTTTGCACTGGGGTGATCTGATCCTGCGCGCCAGTGATTACCAGGATCGGTGACCTGACGTCGGCAAGCGACTCAGGGGCCAGAAACCAGTCCATCGATGGGGCAAGCAACACAGTCGCCCGAACCCGCGCATCGGCCTGCACTGCGATCGGGCTTCCCGTTCGAGACCATGGACTCCCCCCCACCAACGCTAGAGCCGTATAGCCGCCCATTGAATGCCCCAGCGCGCAAATTCGCCGGTCATCTGCTACAGACCCGAAGAACTCGTCCGTGAGAACAGCGTCGATGGCCAGCGATGCTTGGCGTGGGCGGTTCGCGGCCGCCGCATCCGTATTCGAGAGCGAGCCATCATTTCGGTTGTCCCCCGGATGCTCAGGGCTCACGACGATAAAACCTTCCCTCGCCAAGTAGCCTGCAATGGAGCGATAGAGCAGATGGGAGCCACCGCCGCCATGCGAAATCACACACACCGGAAAGTGACCAGGCGCGATCAGGGCGTCGAGGGTGGCGTTGAAGTGGTACGGCCCGATTGAAGTTCCGGTGGATGAGGCTTCGCTCGGATACTGGACGACAGCGGGAAAGGACGAACCGCTCTGCGGGTCACGTATCGCAATTTGGCGGACGCCTGATTCCATGGCCGTTTACTTGGTAGAGGAGGGAAATCTGTTCGTCCAGTCGAATGACCGGTGGTGGCCGCATTCTGCCTGTCGCTACGGCCGGCAAGCGGCGTAGATGAAGCAATCTCGGGGCTCGGCTGAGATGTTCGGATGGACCGTGTGGCGGGCAAGCCGTCCCTCCAGCAGGAAGCCGCTTTTCTCTAGCGCTCGGGCGGACGGGCGGTTGTCGACATCGCAGGTCGCTTCAACGCGGAAGATTCTTGGCAGACGGAGCGCGATGGCTGTGAACGCCTGAATGGCTTCTACCATCAGACCTTGGCCCCATTGGCTGCGTGCGAGCACGTAGCCAATGTTGACGATGTGGCCGAGCGGACGCACGTCGAGCATGCCGATGAGTTGGCCGCTCGCCTTCAGGGTGATGATGTAAGGGAGCGCTGAGCCGGCGTTCCACTGAGCGACGGAACTGGCGATGAAGTCGCGCGTGGTTTCCAACGAGCCATGCGGTCGCCAAACCATGTACCGGGCAACATCCGCATCCTGGGTGTAAGAGGCGAACATTCCCTCGGCGTCTGAGAGGTCCGGCGAGCGCAGATTGAGGCGCCGGGTCTCAATGGAACCGGGAAATGCTGGGGAAGTTTGGTCCATCAGAGGTACGGTCGGAATGTCTGGTGCTGGCCGGCCGGAGCCGGCTGCGTGCGGGCGGCAACGCTCTTCAGGACAGGTGCTTCCCAACAAGACCCGACATTTCGAACATCGTCACCTCGGGCTTGCCCATCACCGCTTGAAGCTTGGCATCACAAAGGATATTGCGCTTGTTCGCTGGGTTTTGGAGGTTGTTCAGCTTGATGTAGCCCCACAGCAGCTTGGTGACCTCGGTTCGAGGCTGGGGTGCGGAGCCAATGACGGCTGCGAGCTCGACGCTGGGTGTCAGGGGGCGCGTGAACGCCGTTTGCTTCTTGGCAGTGGTCATGTTTGTCTCGGCAAAGCGGTGAATTCTACGGACGCCCCCCAAAAGGTTTCGCTGGGCGCGGCTCCGAACGGCGGTTGTGGGTTATGTCCGTCGGTCAGTTCTTGGCAAATTGGAAGGCAGGCATGAAGGTCCGATGTTGGCCGCATTCTGACGTACGCGATGCCGCCATATGGTCCAACATCACTTGGCCCAACGTGGCTGGCATCTTGGTTGCCCGCTCAGCCGCGGGAAAAGGACTGGTACTAAGAAGGAGCCGGAACATTGCCACCTAGAGCATCTCGCAGCCTGCGGAGCAACTCATCCTTGGAGAAGTCGGGAACGGCCTCCGGGTCCGCCCCGAATGGGAGGTACACACTGGTCACCCCTGGCGAGTGCTCCCATGGGCGAGAGAAGTCCTCTTCGTTGTCCGGGAGAAGAAACTCGCAACTGCTCGGGTCTACACCATTGGCAATCTTGAGCCGAGTCACAGCATTGCTGATGCTATTTTGCGTCAGTTGGAGGAGATGGATGTCGCGCTGAGCAGCCCAGTTCGTCGCCACCACCCTCGACCGGATTTGCCGACCACCCCTGACGTCCAACTTCTCCACTTTGTAGAACATTGCACCGAACTTCGACTCGCCTATGAGCGTCATCTCAGCTTCTTCGGGAGTCAAGTCGGGCGTGGTCACCGGTCCGATTTCAATCTTGAAGCCACCCGGCCGTGTCCGGAAACCGTGCTTCGTGGCGTTGTACTCATCGATGACCGCGTCGCTTAGATGCTCGCGGGCCAATCCGCTCCAAAGCTTGGAGGACCCGCGAATGGCTGAGAGTTGCCTCTCTGTGCCCGGCTCGAACGTCTCGAAGACCAGCGAGGCGATTGGGTTCCAACCCATTCCCGCGAGCTTGAACTTCGACAGAAGCGTATGGTCCCCTTCGCTGATTCTCTTGACGACATCGCGCAACTCCGTGTTTGAGCAGCGCGAAATCCAAGCATACGGACAGTCCGGTGCCTGTACCAGAGCACACAGGAGAGAGAACATCGTCTCCGTTGCGTGATGAAGGGCAAGGCGGATAGATACGGACGCTCTCTTCTCGTCGTCCGTCTTGGTGTGCGCTTTGAGGACATATGAGAAGAACTCGGGGTCCAAACCGTCCAAAAAGTCCCGTGTTCTCTCTGCAACGTCCTGCTCCCAAAGGAGATACGGCTCGTTGCCGACGGCAAAGATTGCTGATTGCATCCCCCTCCCTATGTTGGAAAATTATGGTATCGATGCTTCGCGTTCAACGATACGGCTCGTGCTTTGCCCTTGAATCGCAGCCATCCAATCATCCCGAAAGCCGTCGAACCTTGGCAAACTTTTGAAAGTCACTCAGAGGCATCCACGGGAAGCGTGCGGACGGTACCGACAAGTTCCTGCATCACTTCCAACGCCCACCGGCACAGCGCCGTCCGCTGCCGCAACTCCGCACGGTATCCGTCGAGTTTCTCAGCATCAAAATGCCCCCCGAAGTAAATCTTGCCGCCTGGAGCCAAGTCCATTCGGAGCGCTATGGCAAGACGCCCCGCATGGCTGTGAGCATGATGGCTGTCAATGTTCCGCTTCAATTGAGTCGCCGCGCCCGCAGATAATCCCAGCCTCGATTCATTGGCGAGAACCTGATAGGGAGCCCGGTTGCCCTCTGCACGTTCGTCCTCATCGACGACAAGCTTCCAGTAGTTGCACTCCTGGTCCTTGAAGAGCAACGTTCGGGGGTGGGCAGTCAGCAGCGCCATGCAGATTCCTTCCACGGCTTGCCTAGCCAGATTGCCCGATGCACCAAGTTTCCCGGAGAGCAGCAGCTTGACGGATGTGAGGCAATCGTCCAACACCCCGTGGATGAACGCACCTACTAGCCCCCGTTGCACGCCGCCTTCGCACTCTCTCTGAAAATCGATGAACATCTTGTAGGCCGCGGCAAACGCCTCGGCGAACGTTAGAGCGTCCGCTGCAACGGCATTCTGAAACTCGAGGCGTACTGACTCGTCAGAGTCGAAGGCCTCTGCGACAACGTCTTGAGGATTGGACAGGTCGACCGTCGTGAGCCGATTCAAACACAAGTGTTGAAGTGCTGGGCGGTTGCCCGCCGTCGACCGAATCCTGCCACAAGGCTACTGAGACCTCATCGTCCGGTGGGGCAACGCATGCCCGCGGCTCGAGCTCTCATCAAAAGTGTGGCGGCGCACGGATGCGGAGACAAACGTCGGCTGCTGGCCGCTCTAGCCCCAGAACCAAATCATGCCGAGATGGGCGCTGCAAGCGCGGTCGAGACATTCGCGAAGGGCCCTGACATCAGCGAGTGCGTCCTGCGCAAGCTCTTGCGCATCACTCCCCGTCTCAGAAGAGTAGGCATGCGACCGCTCGTCCACTGTGGCCGCATCCAAGTCGCGCAATGCTGCTCGAAGCTCGACTACCTGCGCTGCTCGAAAGGCGTGCGCATGTCCAAGCTGCACCTCGCCAAGCTCGACCGCCAGCCCAAGCATCTCTCCGCGGTACCGCCCTCCGACATTGGGAAAGTTCGTGACACCGTCCACCTTGGCAGTAGTTCCGTTGAGGACGAAATAGAGCCCGCCCTTGGAATACAGCTCCGTGCAGGCAACTTCCGATTCAGGCCAAGCGCATCCGAGCTCGACGTCGACCTCCTTCGTCACCTCGCGCTTCGAGAACCAAGGGCCGACCTTTTCAGTCGCGGTCATCTTCGGGCGCCGCCCCTCGATGAAATCGCGCGTGTGCACAGGGTTCACCTGCAGGTGGTCCAGCTGCTCGTCGCTTACGGTGCACAAACGCAGGTTGTACCCCATCGTCTTCCTTCAAACTGGGCGGTTGGTCTGAATGTCCGCAGTTGGCCGGCCCCAGCGGTTGACCGACTGTAGCTCTGTTGCGGAGCGGCTCGAAACGAGGGGTCCGCGGCCCCTCCCTTGTGGCGGCAGCTACCAGCATCCGCTGGGGCTGCCGACACTCTCGTAGGGCTGCGCAGAGGTGCAAAAGGTCGTCACTTCGCGGCGACGTCCTCTGGAGCTTACTCGTTGGCTCGCTTTAACGTCATTCGATGGACCACCACTGCCCCATACGACGCGAAATTCCCAGTGAAGCTGGCGGGAAGCTGTGACCATGTCATCTCCAGCGGGATGGTCTCCGAGAAATCCGACGTAAAGGTCTTCTCGAAAATGGTGAACGACTCGAGAACCGCCTGATTGTTATCGAATGTCGTGCCGGAGAGAACCACCTTCACGGTCATTTCCTGTGCCATCTCCCAACCTGCGGGAACGTTCGTCGGCACGAAACTGCCTCCAATCTTGTATTGGAGAGTCCCGGACGTGTACGGCGCCGGATTTGCAACCGCCACCTGGTGTGCAAGCACCGTCCCCGTAGCCTTTCCGGCCGGCACCTTGGACAACTCGATGATTTCTGCCGACGTCTTGAATTCGTAGCCGGAGACGGTGTTCACGTCCGCCCGCGTGATTTGGGACGTACCTGAGATACCACTGCCTTGCAGCAACGAGAAGTTCTGTGCAAAGCCGCTGAGCTGACCGCCGCTAAAGCCGCCTTGGCGCTCGGCATCCGCGCTGGATTGGAACAAGCAGCTGAAGTCATACGGATTAGAGATGAAGTCCCAGAAGTTCCCGTAGTTTGCGACCCTGCGGTAGTACGCGCACCCACTCAACACCGCCGAATCAGAAATCTTGAACCCGCTGGCGTTGAACGTCGCAAACGCAGGAAGCGCGCCTGGGGCAACTGCCTTCACAACCACGTACGCAGGAGCACTGGTCTTTCCTCCGCTGGAGACCACGAGCTTCAGTGTGTACGTGCCTGGGATGTCAGCCCAGAGTGTCGTCATGGGCGGGGTGGGGTCGAAAATCTGCGTCGTGCTGCCTGACGGTTTGGATACAAGATTCCAGAGGTAGCTGACTGCCGCACCGTTGATGCCCGTGCTCTTCGATGCGTCAATGCCGATGGTTCTCTTCGTCAGCATGTCGATGTTGCTGGGAACCCTCGCAACTGGCAGCTCGGGTTGCGGCTGCGGTTCTGGGTCCGGGTCGGGCTGAACCGGGACCTCAGGGTTCTTGTCATCGGTAGCCGTAGGCGTCGTGGTCGTGCTTCCGGTCGCTGCCGTCGTCGTCCCGGTTGTCGACGTCGGCAAAAACGCACCGGCACCTCCGCCACCGCCACCACCACCACCACACGCAACCAGCATCAAGGCGGCTGCACAACTCGCGAACGCACACCACACAGGTCCGCGACCATACCGGCCCAAGCGGACCGACAGTTCCACTCCATCCATCACCGCCCCTCAAATCAACTATTGGTTACATTCAAATGTAACGCCAAAGTGTTCATTTGTGGTCAGTCGCGGGTCAGTTCTAAGAGAAATTTGCTGGTGAAACACCCGGCTCGGCCGCATGCGATGACTTGACAAGCGGGACGCATCAAAGCCGGAACGCGGGCGCGCACGCCGCGAAGGTCAGCTATGCCGCGAATTCTGCGGCGCCGCCGAACGGCTGCTGTTGGCCGACTGCGGTCTACCGCGGCGAGGACCATCGGACCGTGAGTATGCATGCCGGCTGGACTCCAAAGGCACGATGAAACACGCCCGGGCCCCAGATGACAAAGTCACCCTGGCGGCGCAGGGTGTGCGCCAGGACGTCCGGCGGCGCGAAGTCAGCGGTCGCTGAGAACTCAATCCTGAACTCGCTGGTTGGGCTCACCAAGACTGACATCGTTCGCCCCTCGCTCAACGGCTTGGATTCGCCGTTCGGATTGCCTGCCGGATGAGAGAACCACTTGACGCACAGCCCGGCAGCAAGCTCCTCGGCAGGCACATGGCGCAGTTCGCCAGGTGGTTTCTTGGTCCAATCGCTGAACCCGACAAACCAGCCTGTTCCGCTGGTGTCCAAATCGCCGGCGTTGCCGAACTCCACGTTCTGCGCGAGAAGCTGCTTCGAATGCATGCCGAATTCTGCCCCTCGTGTTGGACGTCCGCTTGTGGGCCGCATTCTGCCCTTGCAGGGAGGCAGCAAAATCCTGGTCTTTCTGTGCTTCAAATCGTTGGGAGCGCGCGCTTGGTCAGCCGGTATGACTCCCCAGGACGCGGAGGGTGACGTATGGCACGACGTTGAAAAGAAGAATGCCAACTTTGTAGACCGCCATGCATGCGTAGTGGATGCCATCGAAGCGCTCTTCCGATATGTGAAACCATCGACCGTGGAGCCTTCGCATCCAGGCATGGGCAAACCTGAAGGCGACAAACCAAGCAAGCAGTACGGCGTAGTTGAGAACTGCGCACCACAGCAGAAAATCGCTCACAAACTGAAGCGTCATTGGACGTTCTCCATGAGGGGCCGCTCGTGGCCGTTCTCAGCCTTGGCCGGCAGCTTCCACTACCTGAGCGACGACAGCCATCACCGCTGCGGTCTGGGCGCGCAAATCCTGGGGCCGCGGGTCGGTCGCTGCCGTGGCGACGGCAAGCTTCAATGAAGGCACGAACAGGGCGAACTGTCCGCCATATCCCCATGCCCACGCGACGGGCTTGCCCCTCAGAATCCCAGTAAACCATAGGTAGCCATAGCCGGTGTCGACAATGGGAGGATTCCGCCAGACGCCGACAATATGCGCCCGCGAACTCTCCGTGACCCATTCCGCTGGCAGCACAGTCGTACCCTTCCACTTGCCCCCGTCAGCCATCAACCAGGCCAGCTTCGCCAAATCGCGCGTCCGCATCTTGAGACCCATATAGGCCATCGCATTGCCGGCCTTGTCTCGACCCCAGGAGAACCGCTCGATTCCCAACGGAGCGAACAGGTCCCGCTTCGCGAGGTCTTCAAGCGGCATCCCTTGGGCGCGTTCGAGAATGGGGGTGAGCAGTGAGACCGCCGCATCGTTGTACGACCAAGAATTGGGAGCTCTCCCGTCGTTCGGTAGGCCCAACACGTGCTGCACTGGGTCAGGCGCGGTCACCAACGCGCGAAGCTGCGTCGTGAATTCGTAGGAGATGCCCGTGGTTCCGGTGAGAATTTGTCCCAACGTCACGCTGGAGGCAGACGAGCCGGGGAACTTCGGAACGAGGTCAGGCAATAACTCGCCCATGGACTGCGAAAGGGCTTTGAGCTTTCCTTGTTGAAGTGCCTTACCCACCAACATCGAGCACACGCTCTTGGTTGCCGAGTTGACTGCAAGCAAGTCAGCGCTCGTAGCGCCTCCGTAGTAGCGTTCCCCGACAAGCAACCCGTTTCGCACGACCAGCAGACTCCGTAGAGGACTGACAGACGAGCCGGAAGTCAGGGCTGCATCAAGCGTCGAGGCAGAGATGCCTTGGCTCTCGGGGCTGGCCGTTTGCCAATCAAGGAGGTCCGCGGGCGACGCTGCACGGCCGATTCTGGCGGCCATCCCGGCCACCAGTAGTGAAGCTGTACCGCCGAAAACGAAGCTCCGTCGAGAACTCATCATCGATCTCCAAGCTCCCTAGGACGTCGATTGCGCGAATCGACAAACGCTTCTCGCGACAGTGCGAGTATGAATGAGCCAGGTTCTGGCGCAGGCCGGCATGTCCGTTCCTGGCTGCATCCTGCCACAGCAACTGCCTCGGCCTCGTGGATCAACTGAGCGGCGCACTACTGCCGATGAAACCTCATCAAAACTGTGGAGGTGGCGGTTCAGGGTCGGCTATCGGGCGAATTGAGCGCGGGCGGCGAATGACTGGTTGTGGCCGATTCTCGTCGTAGAGGTTTGTTTGCGGACGGGGTTCACATGTGCGCAAGGATGTTGACAAGCTTCCCAAATGGGTCGCGAACGAAGAACCGGCGGACGCCCCAGGGTTCGTCAGCGGGTCCGTATTCGACAGAGAAGCCGGCGGCGAGCATGCGCCCGAGCGCAGCATCCACATCATCCACTTCAATCGAGAGGTCCGGCACCGGGGTGCCAGAGCCACCTTCCGCGGCGAAGCTGACCTGTATGGTCATCTCCGTCGGAGAGCCAAAGGTCTGAATCCAGCCATGGTCCATCAGAACCTCGAGGCCAAGGGCATCTTGATAGAACGCCCGGGCCCGGCCTGGGTCGAGCGCCTCGAAATTGGCGACTATCCGTTTGACCTGCAACTTGCTTCCCTTTCGCGGTTGTGGATGGGATACCGCGCTCGAAGAGGACGGCGAGCCTCATTGACGGGCTGTGGCCGCATTCTGACCTACCAGCTTGTTGCTAACCAGAAGACCGCCGTCAGGAGCACCCCGTAGAACGCCGCGCCAGCCAAAGTGAGTCCGGCGACCGTGACTACACGCCTGCCGTCCAGGACGAAAGCAAGCGCTCCGGCGGCGGCATGGATATTTGCCTCATGGCCGTTCAGTGCTTCACCGCGCCATCTTCCAAGGGAAAGCACCCGCACAAGCCCTTTCCCAGTCAAGATAAAAGCTGCCTCGAGGATGGCTAGAGCTATCACAAGGATTGCGTCCATAGGGCTCCATTAGACGTCTGGTCCTGGGCGTTTTTTCATGCACCTGCAGTTGGCGTGCACGCGCTTCCGCCTGGGTAGAGCGACGTTGTTGGGAGTGCGCGGCGACCGACCGGTCCTGGCCGACTGTAGCCGGTCGGCGCCTTGGGCTAACTTGCTTCGCCCAGTTCCAGCGGCTTGCGGAATATGCGATTGCGCCTGGTCACGATGAACCCGCAATCTTCATAGACGCGGTTCGCGCCGTTCAGGTTCTGGCTGTCGACCCCCAGTGCGGATTCGTCCATGCCCGCAGCCTCCTGGGTTCGCAGGCTGAGGGAGATGAGCGCGCGAGCGAGGCCACGCCGCCGCCAGGGCTCGCCCACACTGATGAACTC
The DNA here is from genome assembly GCF_052114385.1 of Variovorax sp. M-6. NCBI lineage: Bacteria > Pseudomonadati > Pseudomonadota > Betaproteobacteria > Burkholderiales > Comamonadaceae > Variovorax > Variovorax sp. M-6. The sequence goes on from NZ_JBFREQ010000005.1 coordinate 11,996, forward strand.
TGTCCATCCCCTCTTCCGCCCATTCGCCGCGTTCCATACTTCGTCGATGTATGTGCGTACTTGACCAGCCACTTCGTTGGTCTCCACCTCCCAGGCGACCTGCCACAAGTGCGGCTGAAAGACCTGGCTCACCTGCCACCTTTGGTAGTCCGCCTCATCTGGCGGTGAATAGCCCCAGTGCGTCCGGAACGCGCGGGCATGCGCATCCCAGATGGCGCGAAGGTGCTCCGACCGCACCTCCCGCACCTCCAATCCGGGCGGCAGCGGAAAGTCAGCAACGGCGTTCAGCGTGGGCCGCTCCATGGTGCAGAAATAGCGCTCGACTCGATAGCCGGCTTTCTCCAAGAGCGCCGCTCGCGCGGATTCGCCCTGAGTGACGAACGCATGGTGTGCGTGCCCTGGCGCGCTGCGGTGAGCCGCCGCCATCTCGCGTTGTCGCGATTCAAGCCAGGAATGCAATGAAGCGCCGATTCCCCGCCGGCGCCATTGCGGCGCAACAACTCCGAACTGCCCATAGAGCTGGAGGCCATCCGCCTGTGCCCAACGCCAGGCACGCACATAGCCCGCGATTTCTGCACCGACTTCGGCAATCCACACGTCTCGTTGTGGCACGCATTCGGTGAAATTGGCGTAGTCCCGTGCCACATCTTCGACTTTTCGGAAGAACCCGGTCTGGTCGGCGGCGAAGCTCGCGTTGGCGCAAGCGACCATGGCTTCGAAATCCGATGGGCCCGCGAATGCTCGAAATTTCACACCCTGCAGTTGACTATGCATCAAATGTCCTTCCCAGCTGCTGATTGCTGTCGCAGCGAATTTTTCGTCGGGAGCTCGTATCGAGCATACAGAAAGCCCCCTTTCTGCGCGACGCTGTGCAAAGCGAAGGCGAAGTTCTCATAGAGGTTGCGTAGCCTTTGCGGGTCAACGACGCAGTCCAGGCGAAGGTGGGCACGTCCGAGAAGTTGAGCGCATGCCCAGGCATGGTGTGAGCCATGTCAGCAGGTTGAGAAGTGGTCACATCGTGCAGGGTGAATCACAGTAGCAGAAGATTTTGCCAACCCAAACCTGCGGCTAACCTAAAGACGTGAGCGACGTGCGTCTTCCCAGTCGACGTAGTCAGCGCGGGTGCGCCTGCAAGGCAACGTTGGCGGAAAACTGGACGGTCGTGACGAACTTCCGGTCTTGGCCGTTCCCGGGCACGCACGAATCCAGACCAATCAGATCGAACTGGGCTAGCCATGCAGGCTGCGGACTGCGCCCAGCATCTCGTGAGTGTCATGAGCCATGACCGCGAGAAACGCCAGAAGGCCCAGATAGTAGACGCAGTAGGTCAACCGGGTCTCGGCCGTGACCGTGTAGTACGCCTGGTTAGCAGGATCCTTCGGATCGTAATTCCAGGCGCGGATCACCTGGGGCGCCGCGAGCACGGCGACGAGAATGAGCAGCGGACTCGGTCGCCAGAGAAAGACCGCTACCAGAACCGGAACCCCGACTAACCACACGCGCGGCGTAAGACATAGTCGCTGACGCCGAATTTGACGTGGTCAAACATGAGCTCTCCTGACGTGTGCGGGGCCCTCGCGAACTCGAAAGGTTGGCCGAGCGTCCGCTCCTGGCCCGCATGCTGCCTTACGGCGGGTGGGTGTGCACGCGCTTCGTGCAGCGGCTTCCGGGAGGGTCTCAAGGAGCAGTAGCGGCCTCGCGAAAGCGGACGGTCTGGCGGCATGACAACTTCGTGCGGCGATGCATACATTGCAAGAATTGCCCTCATCGGCTCCGATTGGCTCGGGAGTCGGTCGAGTCGGATGACAAGCCTGTGGTTCTTGTCGAGAAAGAAAACCGCCTTCGGCGCGATTGGGAGCCAGGTCCGATGCGCAGGACCGGGGATGGGTGTTTCACTCGACGGATGGACCACGTCATCCGTGCGAAGCAGAAGACCCACGCGGCGCGGCCCACCTTGCCGGGCTTTGGCATGGCCGGGCCTGCCATTGCGCTGCTGCAAGCTTCCTTCTGTTCGTTCCAGGATTGCCTCGCCGCTCGCGCGGACCTGGCGAGCATCGTCGTGGCGTTCCAGCAAGGCTATTGAGACCCCAGGAGAAACTCATGACACGCAACGCACTGATTTCACGCGCGCTGTGCGCCGTCGCCCTGGCGGGCGCTTTCGCGCTGGCGGGCTGCGGCGGCGGCTCCGGTTCGGCCGTCGGCGCCACCAACCCGCCGCTTCCCCCGGACCCTCCCGCGAGCACCCCGGGCGCGGTGACGTGCCTGGACCATGACAACAAGCCCATGGCGGTCGCGCCCAAGACCGTCACCATCAACAACGATTCCGATGGCGCGATCTATCCGATTCTGGCCATCGGCAAGAACGAGGAAGACCAGTGGGTTCAAGGATGTCTGCGCACGCAGGATCCCCATCCCTCCAATTACATCTACAGGCTGTATGTCAACGAGGGCCAGGGCATACCGCCGAATTCGTCGGTGACGATCACGCTCCCCCTGTTCAGCGAACTGCCGGCGGGGACCCTGCCGAACGCGAAATACATCACCTGGTGGAATGGCGGGCGCGTCGTGCTGGCCGACAGGAATGAGCGGCTGCGCCTGGACTCGGACCAGCGATTGGCGACACCGGCCAGCGTCACGTGCACGGGGGAAGGCGCGCAGTGTGCGCTCAGTGTCTATGCCGGCACGGAGGGGCTTCCGGAAGACACCTATGCGCAACTGTCGGAATTCACCTTGGGGGATTCCCTCGATCCTCCGGCTGGACAGGCCACGCGGTGGCTCAAGCCGGACAACGTGGGATACAACATCTCCTACGTGGACCATGTCTATCTGCCCGTGGCGATCGGGCCGAAGAACAATCCCTATATCGGATACAGCGGATCGACAAAGTCCTTGCCGTCATTCAGAAGCGCCCTGAATGCTTTTTTGCAGGCCGGCGGCGTCGGCGAGGGCTGGCCCGTCTACAACCTGTACGAACGGAAATTGCCGGGCGGCTACAACATCTTTGCCCAGCGCACCGGCACCTTGACCGACCACGATGTGCCCGTGAAACCCGTCAACCCGCCTGATCTTCCGCCGGTGTTGACGGTGATGAAGTGCATCGAGGGCGGATGCGACAACAATGAGAAGAAAGCCGGCAATTTCGGCGCGGCGGTCCAGAACATCCAGAACCTGTGGGGTTCCTGCGTCGCATGGACAGCGGATGAACAAGCGAGCAACTACATCACCGAACAGATCCCCTGCCCGGCTGAACTGAAAGTCAAGATGGAAGCGGTCAAGGCATTCTTCAAGAAGAGCCACGATCAGTACCTGGCGCTGCATGCCGGCAATCAATGCCCGCAGGCGATGCCGCAGAGGCTGGCGACCTTCACCTACTGGGAGGCCCTCCTGCACATCTATGGCTGGGTGCCTTTCAACGAAGGCTGCGGCTCAGGGGCGAATAAATTGGCCGACACCGTGATTCCAGGCTGGACGCATGCGACCATCCAGCCCATGTACATCCATGACCTGCAATACAACCACTTGCAGCAGTACGTCAAAAACGACACCCGGTTGACATTCAACCCTTACGTCAAATTGATCCACGACGATCTCGGGATGAGCGCCTATGGGTTCTCCGTGGATGACGCCGTGGGCTTCATGAGCGAACTGGGTGACGGCCTGGTCTTTACCGTGGGCGGAGACCGCGGCCTGGAGAACAAGGGGCAGTTCACCTATTCGGGCGGTTTTTCCCTGGCGCTCGGCGTCGCTCAAAGCCAGGCTCCCCTTGTGACCCAGCCTTTGCTCAAGAAATACGGCGTATGCGCCTTCGGCAGGGAGGCCGGCGATCCGAATTGCGAGCAAGACAAGCAGGACGTCACCATGCCCAGCCATAGCCAGATCGCGGGGTTCAGGGTGGGCACGGTGCCTTCTTATCCCATCAAGGTGCGCTTCACCGATGCAAAGGACAACCGCTACACCCTGGTCATCAAAGCGCCATTCCCCGAATGCCAGGCAGCGCAGTGCGACCCGGACAAGGCGCTGGTCATCGATCCGGCGGATTGCAGCGTCGTCAACAGCAACGGGGTGCCGCATCCCAAATCGAGCGCCTGGTGCCAAGCCGCCTATCCGCATCAGACGAGGGAAGATCAAGTGACCAAGAACAGCCTGCAGGCCACGGTCGTGGTGGACTATTTGCCGTAACGAAGAAGGCGGAGCATGACACACGAGACGTTGGTTTCACGCGCGCTGAGCGCCGCGGCCTTCGCGAGCGTTTTCGCGCTGGCGACATCAAGGCCACCGGCTCGCTGCTCGCCGTGGGGCCCCCGCTGTTGATTCGGGAGATCAAGTAGTTGCAGGCACGGACTCGATGAACCGCCCGGCCTCGCCACGGGGTGCGTTGTCATCCCCTTTTGGGTTGGCGTTGTGGATGCTGGGCGGGCTGGGCGTCGTGCTCGGCCTGATGCTGTTTCCGCTGTTCACCTTCGAAGGCATGCCGCCGCTGGCGGTCGCGACGGTCTGGGCCTTGCCGGTGGTGTTCTGGATCTACCTCGCGGCGGGCTTGATCGCCTGGTGGCGCCGCCCCCGCAACGGCGTCGGGATGCTGCTGGTGTGGACCGGCCTGGGGGTATGGATCGTCGGCCTCAACAACACGACGGTGCCGGCGTTCCTGATGGTGAACGCGATGGTCCCGACGCTCTATGGGGCGCTCGTCCATCTGTTGGTGGCGTTCCCGACCGGGCGGCTCTCCTCGTCGCGGGAACGCGCGCTCGTGGCCGGCGGGTACATCGCGGGAACCGGGTTGCAAGTGCTGCGCTACTTCTTCGATCCGCCGGCGCCGACCTCGGTTTGGAGTCTTGCCGGCATGTTCAGCATTGCGCAATCGTTCGCCACCACCGCGCTCAGCGTGGCCGTCGCCATCGTCCTGATCGCGCGATTGCTCCGGGCCAGGCCTGAGCACCGCCGGCCGCTGGGCGTGGTCTATGGCTACGGAATCTTCGTGATGGTGTTCGTTCCCTTGATTTCGTGGGTGTTTCGCATCTGGTCGTCCGAGTACGGCGCCGAGGGGGAAATACGCGATTCGCTTCAGATCATCGCGGTCGCGGCGCTGCCGCTGGTGGTGCTGATCGCGTTCCTGCGCGGCGGCTTTCTCCGCACCGCCGACCTGGAGACGCTGGGCGCGTGGCTGGGCGAATCGGAGGCGTCGCGCATCCCGATCCGCGATGCGCTGGTCGCCGCGCTGGGCGACCCCACCCTCGCGATGCGCTACTGGTCGACGGAGTTGCGTTGCTGGGTGAGCGCGGAGGGCCTGATCGCCGCCGAACCGGAGGGCGGGATGGGACGCGCCCGCCACCAGATCGACCTGGGCGGGGCGCCGGTGGCGGTGATCGAGTACGACGGCGATCTGCTGCGCGACCCGCACGAGGTCGAGCGCGCCGCCAACTTCGTCGCGCTGGCGCTCGAGCGCGAACGRCTCACCGTCGAACTGCGCGCCTCACGGCAAGCGGTCGTCGAGTCGCGCGAACGCCTGTTCAGCGCCGCCGATGCCGAACGGCGGCGTATTGGCCGCGACTTGCACGACGGCCTGCAGGCCCGACTGGTGCTCATCGGCATCGAGGCGCAACGCATCGCCACCACACCGGCGCACCAAGTGGCGCAACGCGCGACCGCACTGCGCGACACGATCGACCAGGCCGCCGCCGAACTGCGTGCCATCGTCCATGACCTGGTGCCGCCGGCGCTGGTCGAACTGGGCATCGCTGGGGCGGTGGAAGAACTGGTCGAGTCGATGCCGATCCCGACCCGCCTCGATGCGGCGGTGCCGGGACGGGTCGGCGACAGCGCCGAAACCGCAGCCTATCTGGTGGTGGCCGAGGCGCTGACCAACGTCGTCAAACACGCTGGCGCGACGCACTGCACCGTGTCGCTCCACGCCGATGGCGCACACCTGCGCGTCGCCGTCACCGACAACGGCAACGCCCGCATCGATCCGCGACGCGGCACCGGCCTGGCCGGCATCGCCGACCGGGTCGCGGCGCTCGGCGGTGCGAGCGGCGTGGACATGCCACCAGAAGGAGGGACAAAGGTATGGGCGCAAATCCCCTGCGGGTCGTGATGGCCGAAGACGAGGCGCTGATCCGCCGCGGGCTCGAAGTGGTGCTCGCGGACGGCGACTTCGAGATCGTCCGCATCGTCGGCACCGCCGACGAACTGATCGCTGCCGTGCGCGACGAGTCGCCCGCGCTCGTCATCACCGACATCCGAATGCCGCCAGGCTTCACCAACGAGGGACTCGCCGCCGCGCTGGAAATCCGCCGCACCTGGCCCGCCATTCCGGTCTGCGTGCTGTCTCAATACGTGCTGGCGCATTCCGCGCGTGCGCTGCTCAACGCCGACGGCGGCGGGATCGGGTATCTGCTCAAGCAACGCATCACCCACATCGACGACTTCCTGTCCGACCTGCGCCGGATCGTCGCCGGCGAGATCGTGCTCGACCCCTCGGTCGTCGAACAACTGCTCGCACGCGCCGACCGGGCCGGCACACCCGCGGCCCAACTCACGCCCCGCCAACGCGCCGTGCTCACGCTGGTCGCCGAAGGCCGCTCGAACGCGGCCATTGCCGCGCGCCTGTTCATCTCCGAAAAGACCGTGGTCAATCACCTCACGAGCATCTACATGACGCTCGGGCTGGAGATCAACGACGACTCCCACAGGCGAGTCCAGGCGGTGCTGGCCTACCTCTCCAGCCGTTAGGTTCACGATTGCATTTGAACGCCGTCATTCCCGTGAGGGCGGGAATCCGGTGGTCGGCGCCCATCGTGGGGAATGGAGCCGGATGCCCTGACCCAGCCTGCCGTTTACCCCAATGCGCTTGGGAGCCAGGTCCGATGTGTGCGCCGGAGGGCGGTGTTCAACTCGTCATCGAGCCAATCCAACGCCCGCCAATCCATGACTGATTCGCCATTGACTGCTTCCCGCACCCTCGTCGAGCCTTCCACGTTCTCCAGTCCCGGCATTTCGCGTCGCGCCTACCTGGGTTCGGCTCTGGCCGGGTTTGCCGCCCCGCTGCTGCAGGCCTGCGGCGGCGGTAGCGGTGGTTCCGGCACGCCACTCGCTCTCGCCGACCCTGAATCGGTGAAGTGGTGCCGCGAGGCCATCCAGGCCGCGCTCGGCCGACCTGAATCCGCCACCACCACCGTGTCCGTGGCGCTGTTCGCCGATGAGCGCGTGGTCTGGCGCGAGGCCTTTGGCTACGCCAACCGCGATACCGGGCAACTGGCGACCCCCGACACGCGCTTCTACATCGGCTCGGTCGCCAAGGTGATCGCCACGCTGGCCGTGATGATCCTGCGCGACCGCGGCCAGTTGGCGCTCGACCAGCCGCTGGTCGAACTGCTGCCCGGGTTCACCATGCTCTCCCCGGGCTACGAGCGGGTGACCGTGCGCCACCTGGTGTCGCACAGCTCCGGCTTCCCGGGTACCAACATGCGCAACGCGTTCATGTTCGCGCCTTATCCGGACTACGCGCAGGACACCCTGCAGGAGCTGGCGAACTCGCACCTGAAGCACGAGCCGGGAGAACTCGCGGTGTACTGCAACGACGGCTTCACCATGGTCGAGCCGCTGGTCCGCGCGCTGACCGGGCTGCCCTTCCACGAATTCGTCCAGCGCGAAATCTTCGCCCCCCTGGGCATGACCCTGTCGGGCTATCCGGTGACGCCGGCCGCCGAAGGCACGTATGCACACCCGTACGCCGAGGGCCGCAGCCTGCCCCAGGAAATGCCCGCGCCCTACGCGACCGGCGGAACTCTCACCACTCCCACGGACATGTTGAAGCTGGCGCAAATGTTCCTGGACCAGGGCGTCTACCAGGGCCGACGCATCGTCTCGGCCGACGCGGTGCGCGAGATGGGCGTCGACCAGGGCGCCCGCACGCGCATCAACCCCTCGGCATCGTCATGGCGCTGGGGCCTGGGATGGGACTCCGTGCGGCAGCCGGGTCTGGATGCTGCCGGGCTGCTGGCCTGGAACAAGAACGGTGGCACCGCCTTCTTCAATGCCGACTTCTTCGTGCTGCCCGAAGCCCGGCTGGCCATGTTGATCAGCGGCAACGGCTTCGACTACGGCATGCGCCAGTTGGCCGAGGGCCTGCTGCTGCGCGCAGCCCAGGAGCGCGGCGCGATCAAAACGCTGCCGCCGGCGATTGCCGGGGCAGTGCCTCCAGCGGCGTCCCCCGCTCCTGACCTCGGTGTCTTGACGGGCGTCTATGCAAACCACACCGCCCCCTTCCAAGTTCTCGCGGCAGCCGACGGCTCGCTGACCCTGCGCCGCTGGAGCGAAGCTGGCTGGACCCTCGTGCTGGCCAATCTGCGCGCCCGCACCGATGGCCGCTGGTGGGCGGATGGACAAGCTTCCACCTGCTACCGCTTCCAGACCGTGGAAGGGCGTCGCTACCTGATCATTCGCACGCTCTCGGCCAACGCGCTGTACTGGAGCGAGGGCCCCGTGGGCGAATGGCTTCCGCCGCTGGACACGCCGCTGCCGCCCGCGTGGCGCGCGCGCGTGGGGAGCCAATGGCGTCTTGTCAACGAATCCCCCGATTCGACCCAGAGCCGCCTGCACTCGCCAGTGATCTATCGCATCGGCGAGTTGGCAGAGAGGCCGGGCTACGTCATGCTGGACAATGAGCAATTGCTGCGCGTGGTGAGCGACAACGAAGCCGGCATGACCGTCAAGATCCCCGGCAACGAAGGCCGCGACCTGTACGAACTTTTCATGGTGACGGTGGACGGCCAGGAGGAGATGCACTCCGGAACAATGGTCTGCCAGCGAGTGGCGGCATGACGATCCTTTCCAAGTCCATGAACACCATTCCTTCTCATCGCCGGGTTCCTTTTCTTCCTGGTGTTGAACAGGAAGTAGGTCAATCGGCTTCGCCCGCCAGCAAGCGCCGCAGTCCCTCGCCTGCTCATCGCGGGGCGTCGGTTGCCTGCAGGACTTCATCGAACAACGACAGCAGCTGCCGCGCGAACAGGTCCATGTTCAGGGCCCGATCGCCTTCGCCGGTCTCGATGGTCCGGGTCTGCGTGGCCGCGCCGGCGACCGCGACGCACACATGGCCGGGCGCATCCCCGTACGGACTGCCCGACGGCCCGGCCGCGCCGCTCTCGCCGAGCCCCCAGGTGGCACGGAGCTGGTCGCGGATCCTGTGGGCGACGAGCGCGGCGTAGGGCTCGGTCTCCGCGCGCATTCCGACGACGTCGGCGGCGCTCAGGCCCAGCAGCGCCCTGCCCGCGCGCCGCGTGTAGACGACGGCGCCGCCGAGGAAGAAGGCCGACGCGCCCGGAATGGCCAGCAGCGCAGCCGAAACGAGGCCGCCGGCCGAGGACTCGGTGACCGCCACCGTCTGGCCGCGCTCGCGCAAGGCGGCGCCGACGCGGGCGGCAAGAGTGGCGAGCGGTGGCAGATCGGACATTCGGGACTCCCGGCGTGTGGCGTTGCGATGAGTGCTTATAACGCGAGCGGGCGTCGGGCCTTCGCGGCCGGCGGCTGACAAAGGCGCAAGGGCCCGGATCAGCCCGCCGCCGCGCCCACGCGCGTGGCGGTCGCGCGGTACTCGAACGCATCCAGCGGATAGAGAGGACGCGCCTTCTGGATCGGAAGCGATCGGGGCTCGTAGGTCGTGAGGCCGGGCGTGGCGACGCAAACGCACTCGCCGAGCTGGTCGAACGCGAGCTTGAAGTGGTAGCCGGACTTCGCGACGATCACGTCGGCGGCTTCCAGGTCGATGCCGCAATCCAGGAAGCAGCCGGGGTCCTGGCTCATCAGGGGCTCGCAGGTGAGAAGCAGCGTGCAGTTGCCCGACTCGAACACCGCATGGCGTCCGATCCGAAGGCTGGCGCCTCGCATGAAAGCGCCGCGGTTGCGGTAGGTGCCGTGGCCGGTCCGGCGCACGGTGCCGGTCATCGTGCGAGTGGCCGCGCCGGCGCTGCAGAATCCTCCGACGGCCAGCGTGAAGGTCTGGCCGACACCGGCCATCTCGCAGGCATCCACCGCGGCCGGATCGGTGAGCGGCGCAACCACGCGCAACGCCGGCCGCTTGCGCAGCAGCTCGTCCACGACGAAGAGGCTGTCCCCGGGCCCGCCCGCCAGCACCCGGTCGCCGAAGTCGCCGACGATCAGTCGCCCGCGCGTCTTGGCCAGCGCCTCGTCGAGCGCCGGCAGCCGATGTTGAAACTCGTCGCGCGCATCCCAGAGCCCATTGCCCAGCGCCTCCGCCAGGCGCGCCGCCTCGTGGAAGCCCTCTTCGTCGATCGCGTAGACGAGCGCCGTTTGGCCCACGCCCTCGCCGTCGATGAACGGATTGACGTTGAAGATCGATGCGTCGAGCAGACGCGCGCTGGCGGCGATGCGCTCGCTGGCCAGCGCGTGCAGCCGCAGCAGCGGTCCGGAGGCGGTCTCGTCGTTCCCCTGGGTCAGCATCGGCACCGTCACCTTCGCGGCCACCGGCCGCAGGGACTGCCGCAGGATCCGGGTGAGTACCCTGCCGACACGCTCGCCGGTCGCGCCCGCGTCGCCATGCGGGTTGGTCTTGTACGCTGTCGCGTAGTCGAGATGCTCCAGCATCCCGCCCCCGGCATGCCCGTGAAGATCGAAACCGGCGACGATGGGCACCGAGACGCCCACGATCTCTCGCAGCGACTTGAGCAGGTCGGCCTCCGCGCTGTCCAGCGATTCGGTCTGGATGCAGCCGTGCAGGCACAGGGCGATCGCGTCGAAATGGCCGCTGCGGGCCACCTCGAGGATCCGTTCCTTGATGAACGCATAGGCGGCGTCGGTCACCTTGCCGCCCGGGCTCGCGCGCGCGGCGATGGTCGGCACCAGGTTCCAGTCCTGCTGGAAACCGATTCGGATGATTCCGCCCAGCACCGAATCGGCGTCGGCATTGTTCTGGATCACCGCTTCGCCGGTCTCGATCACGAACGAGTCGAGCCCGGTGCGCAGCGGCGTGAAGCCGTGCGCTTCCTGGAAAACCTGCCCGACGAGGATGCGCATGCACGCCCTGTCCACGACGCCGACCATGGTCAATCCAGCCGGATGCCGGAGGTGTCCGCGAGCTGCTTGAACTTGGCGAGCTCGCCGCGCAGTTCGGCGGCAAACTCATCCGGGCGATTGCCCACCGGCTCCCCGCCCAGCTTCTCGATCGTCGCGCGCACATCGGCTGTCGCCAGCACCTTGGCGGAGGCGGCCTGGATGCGGTTCACGATCTCGGGCGGCGTCTTCGCCGGCGCGACCAGCCCGAACCACGAGGTGTCGTTGACCGGCGCCAGTCCCGCTTCCGCGAAGGTCGGGACGTCGGGCAGCAACGCGATGCGCTTCGGCGCGGCCACGGCCATCGCCTTGAGCTTGCCGCCCTGGATGAAGGGCAAGGACGACGGCAGGTTGTCGAAGACCACGTCGATCTGGCCCGCCATCGCATCCTGGAGGGCCGGCGCGCTGCCCTTGTAGGGCACGTGCAAGAGCTTGACCTGGGCGCTCTGGTTGAACAGCTCGCCCATCAAGTTCGCCTCGGAGCCGGCCCCGGGCGACCCGTAGGTCAGCTTCTCGGGCTTGGCCCTTGCCGCGGCGACGAGCTGGGGCATCGAGCTCACGCCAGCCCCGGGACCGACCGTCATGACGTTGGGCACCGAGACGAGCCGGGTTATGGGCGCCAGGTCGCGCAGCACGTTGTAGGACAGCTTGCCGAAGACCGCGGGATTGACGGCATGCGTGGTCACGGTCGCCATGCCGATGGTGTAGCCGTCGGGCGCGGCCTTGGCCACGGCGTCCGAGCCGATCGCCCCGGAGGCGCCGGCGCGGTTGTCGACCACGACGGGCTGACCGAGTTCGCGCGAGAGCCGGTCGGCCATGGTGCGCGCGATGATGTCCGTCGTGCCGCCGGGTGCGAACGGGACGATGAGCTTGATGGGCCGCGTCGGCCACGATTGCGCCAGGCTTGCGAGCGGCGCCAGCAGCCCGGCGGCCGCCACTGAAAGAAGCAGTTTTCTCATGCGTGTGTCCAGATGATCTTCAAAATCGCTCAGGCCTGCGCTTCGAGCCGCAGCGCGGCCGCGCGACGATGGCCTTCCATGCCCTCGGTGGCGCTCTGGCGCATGGCCGGGGGTGCCACGGCCTCGACGCCTTCCGGGTCCATCCATTGATGCGTCGCCACCTTGACGAAGGAACCGACCCACAGCCCGCCGGTGTACCGGCCGGCGCGCATCGTGGGCAGCGTGTGGTTGGTGCCGCAGCACTTGTCCGAATAGACGACGCTGGCCCGCTTGTCGATGAACAGCGAACCGTAGTTGCGCAGCTTCCGGCCCGTGGCCTGCGCATCCCGCGTGTGAACCTGCAGATGCTCCGCGGCCACGTGGTCCGAATACGCGATCATCGTCGCTTCGTCGGGCGCCAGCACGATCTCGCCGAACTCGACCCACGACGGCCGGGCGACGTTGGCGGTGGGCAGGTCCTCCAGTTGCGACTCGACCTCCTTCAGCGTCTGCCGGGCGACCTCGCGGCTGGTCGTGATCAGGCCGACGCGCGTGTGAATGTCGTGTTCGGCCTGGGCCAGCAGGTCGGTGGCCACCATGCGCGGATCCGCGGTCTCGTCCGCGACCACGAAGATCTCGCTCGGTCCCGCCAGCTGGTCGATGCCGACCTGGCCGAAGACCTGCCGCTTGGCCTCGTTGACGTAGGCATTGCCGGGGCCGACGATCTTGTCCACCGGCGGCATGGATTCGGTGCCATACGCCATGGCCGCAATGGCCTGGGCGCCGCCCACGCGGAAGATGCGGTCCGCCCCCGACAGATGGCAGCCCGCGATCATCGCGGGGTGCGCGTTGGGCGGCAGGCAGGCGATGACTTCGTCGCAGCCCGCGACCTTCGCCGGCACGATCGTCATCACCGGCGCGGAAAGAATGGGATAGCGGCCACCGGGCACATAGGCGCCGATGCGCTGGATCGGAATGATGCGATGGCCGAGGTGCACCCCGCGCAGCGATTCCACCTCCAGCGGCTGCATCGTGCCCAGTTGCGCTTCGGCGAACGCCTTGACGCGGGCGATCGCGAATTCGGTGTCGGCGCGGGTCTGCGGATCGAGCGCGGCCACCGCGGCTTCGCGCTCGGCCCGCGTCACCTCGAGCGCCTCGCCCTCGTACCTGTCGAATTGCTTCGAGTACGCGCGGACCGCGGCGTCGCCGCGCTCGCGCACCGCCTGCACGATGCCGCGCACGACCGTTTCGACTTCTCCGAGTTCCTTGTTCTGGACCGGAGCGGGAGCCTTGATGAATTCGAGCCTGGAAAGAAGTTGCGTGAGGGTCATGTTCGTGTGGGGTACGCTTGGCGCGAATGGGTGAATCGACCGGGGGAAGTCTAGGAGTCCGCCCCCGCTCCCGCCAGATGGCGCCGGCGGGTCGTCTAGAAAACTCAACGGGTCCGCTGCCGCCGCGGTCCTGGCTGGCCAAGCCGCACGCGACCATGCGCGCCGGCCCGCCAAGGGGTTAACCCGACTCTTTCCTGTTCAAGATACTCACCACGCCCGACGAAAGACCCCATGCCCCAGATCGGCCTTCATCTCAAGGAACTGAGAACGCGACGCAAGCTCACGGTGCGCCAGCTCGCCACGCGTTCCGGCATCTCGCACGCGACGATCTCGCTGGTCGAGCGCGATCGCACGAGCCCCAGCGTGGACACCCTGTCGGCCATGCTCGACGCGCTGGGGACGACGCTGGTGGGCTTCTTCGACGACATCCAGCAATCCGTGCCCTACTCGCCCTTCTATGCCAACGAGGACCTGGTCGAGATCGGCGACGCGGGGACGGTGTCGTACCGCATGCTCGGCATGAACCATCCGAACCGGCACATCCTCATGCTCCACGAGACCTACGAGGTCGAGGCCGACACCGGCGAGGCGTTCTCGCACAAGGCACAGGAAGCGGGCTTCGTCCTGAGCGGCGAAGTGGAGATCACGGTCGGGTCCGCCGTCCGGGTCCTGCGCCCCGGCGAAGGCTACTACTTCGACAGCCAGACGCCGCATCGCTTTCGCAACGTCGGCAAGACCAAGGCCGAGATCATCAGCGCCGTGACCCCGCCGACCTACTAGGGCCGATCCGTTGAACCCGGCCGAGCCGGAAGCGTGAGAATGCCTGGATGCAGACCAGCCCTCCTCGGGACGACAAGAATGGCAGGCGCCGTACGGGGCGCCGTGCGCTGATGGCGCTGATCGCGCTGGGCGTGCTGGGCCTGCTCGCCGCGGCGGCCTGGGTCGCCTTGCGGCATGCCTACCCTCCCGCGCGCCTGGCCTCCATGCTCGCGGAACGCGTGAGCACCGCGACCGGGCGCGACTTCCGCATCGAGGGCGACCTGAACCTGCGCCTCGTGCCGACATTCGCCATCGAGGCCACGGACGTGGTGCTCGCCAGCCCGAAAGGAAGCTCGCACGTCGACACGCTGCGGGCCCGGCAGGTCGCCTTCGCGGTCTCGCTGCGCGAGCTGCTCGCGGGCACCCTGCGGATCCTGAGCGTCGATGCCCAGGACGCCGACATCGGGCTCCCGACCGGGCAGATCCTGCGCATCGAATCGCTGGCCCTGGCCGCGAAGGACCCACGGAGCCGGTTGACCGCCGAGCTGGCGTTCGGGCCTCAACACTGGAAGGTGGAGGGCGAGGTCGGGCCGGTCGAGGCGCTGTTGGCCGGCAGCGCCGAGTGGCCGCTCGATCTGCGCGCCAGCACCGAGGGCGCATCCCTCGAGGTCCAGGGCAGCATGGGCACCGGCACACACATCGGGGCGTTCGACGCCAAAGTGTCCGTCCGGGTGGATGCGGCGCCGGCGCTGACGCCGTTCGGCCCGGCGGCACAGGTGCTTCCGGTGCCGCTCGAATGGCACGCGACGGTGGTGCATGCGCCGACGCAATGGCGCGCCGATCCGATGGCGCTGTCGATGGCCGGACAACACCTGACCGGCAACGCGACACTCAAGCTGGGCGCAGCAGTGCCTTTGCAACTCGAGGCGGCACTGTCGGCAGCCACGCTCAGCATCCCGCCGCTTCCGGCCATCTCGGCCCTGCAGGCCCGTGTCTCTTACGAGCCCGGACGGCTGCAGGTCGAGCCGTTCAGCTTTGCCATCGCCGGCGGCCAGGCCCGCGGACAGCTCCGGGTCGCGCTGCGCCCCGAGGCCGCGCCGCGGATCGATCTGCAGCTGAGCGCCAGGTCGATGTCGGTCGAGGCACTGGACACTGCGCATCCAGGCGGCCGGCGCTTCAGGGGCGGCCGTGCCGACGTCGAAGCCAAGCTCGCGATGTCCGGCCGCACGCCCGCGGCGCTGGCCGCGTCATCGAGCGGCAGCGTCCTGCTGAGCGCCCGCGACGTCGGGCTGGCGGGCCGGGCCGCCGCGCTGGACCGCGACGTCCTCTCGCGCCTGATCGAAGCGCTGATCCCGAGCAGCATGCCGCGCGACAACCTGGTCGTGCAGTGCGCCGTCGCGCGGCTGCCGCTGCGCAACGGCGTGGCGGCGATCGACCGCTCGATCGCGGTGGAAACGCGGCAGATCGCGGTCTCGGCCAGCGGCGAGATCAACCTCGCCAGGCAGACCCTCTCGCTGGCGTTCCGGCCCCAGGTCAAGCGGGGCCTCGACCTCAATCCGGGCAGCCTGGTCGGGCTCCTGGTGCTCCAGGGCCCTTTCGACGCCCTCGAGCTGAGCATCAACCCGCGCGGCGCCGTGCACCAGGCCGCCAACGTGGGCGTGGCCGCCGCGACCGGCGGGATCTCGCTGCTGGCACCGGTGCTGCGCAACGCCGCCGGCGAGCCGTCGGCCTGCGACCACGCCGCATCGCCGGCGCGGCCGCAGGCAGGCCCGGGCCGCTCGCCGGCCAAGCGCGACACGCAGGGGCCGATCCGCCGCAAGATCTTCGGCGGCTGAGCGACGCCTGGCCGGCAAGTCGGCCGCCCTACTCAGAAGCTCCTTCGTCCAGTCGCGCGCAACAACATCACTGAGCTTGAATTCCGGCTCGCTGCACCACTTGCGCCCACTTGCTGGTCTCGCGCGCGATGTGCTCGCCCAGTGCCTCCCTCGTGCCACCCAAAGGCGTGGCGCCCATGTCCGCAAGCTGTTTTCGAACTTCCGGCATCGCAAGAACCGCGTTGAGCTCTGTATTGAGGCGATCCGCGATCTGCGGTGGAATACCCTTGGGTGCCAGCAGCGCAAACCATGTGGACGAGACAAGTTGGGGATAGCCGAGCTCTGCGGTAGTCGGCAGATCTGGCAATGCAGAAGACCGCACGGGCGACATCACGGCCAGTGCGTTCACAGTGCCGCCGCGCACGTGCCCCAGAATGCCCGGGACCAGCTGGAACATGGCCTGGATCTCGTTCGAGATCAAGTTGGTGGTGGCCTGCCCGGGGGCGTTGTAGGGAACATGCACGAGCTTTGTTCCAGTCTCTCGCGTGAAAAGCTCCCCGGCAAGATGCATCGAACTGCCATTTCCGGTGGACGCGAAATTGACCTGGCCAGGTCGGGACTTGGCGTACTCCAGAAAGCCCTTGAAGTCTCGGACAGGTAGATCCTTGCTTACCACCAGAATGTTGGGAACGTCTGCCACGAGTCCGATCGGCTCGAAGCTCTTGCGCGGATCGAACCCCAGGCCCTTGTACATGACAGGGTTGACGGCAAGTGTCCCAGCCCACGAAAAGAGCAAGTGATAGCCATCGGGTGTCGAGCGCGCCGCCGCGGTCGCACCGATGTTCCCGTTTGCGCCTGCTCGGTTGTCGATCACCATGCTCGTGCGCAGGCGACGCGCGAGTTGCTCTGCCACCAGCCGCGCAATCGTGTCTCCCGTGCCGCTGCCTCCCGGGGCCGGAACGATCACCTGAATCGCCTTGCCGGATTCGGGCCAGTCAGCAGCCGCCGACTGCAGCGAGAAAAAGGCGGCGCTGGATGCCAGAAGGAAACCGGCCGCATGACTCATCTTCATAACAAACCTCGCTCGTGTTGATCAGTGCTCGTTGAAACTGTTCGCAGCCCGCAGCACCGCTTTGATGCTGTCGTCCGACGTACGCGTGTGCAATACGCAACCGGGGGCAATCATGAACTTGCCATCAGGGCATTGTCTCAGCGCGTCGTGCACTTCCCGTTCGATGTCGCCGGCAGTTCCGTCGACGAGGGTCTTCCCCTCGTTCAGGCCTCCGACGAGCAAGCCCGGAAAAATCCGCGCGGCGTCGCGCAGCGCAGGTTCGGTCAGGCGATCGTGCCAATTCATCATCTCCACGGGATATGCGGCCAACCTTTCGAACATGGTGTCCACCCCATGAACGTGCAGCATGTTCAGCCGGGTCGCTCCTCGCAGTTCATCGAAAACCTGCAGGTCATAGGCACGACCGAAGCGGTCGTACTCATCTGTCGTCACCAAGCGATGCGATGCGAGCTGCGTAGCGAAGAACATGCCATGCGCGCCGCAGGCGATGGCCTCGCGAGCGAATCGAATGGTGACGTCGGTGATGACCGAAAGCGCCTTTTCAAGCACCTCGGGAGCGCGACGCATGTCGGCAAACAAGCGATCTCCTGCAAGTTTTCGCGCCGTGGTCAAAGGGCTGAAAACCGTTTGCAAGATGGGCACGCGGCCGCCCAGTTCCCTTGCCGCGAGTGCCAGGGCCTGGTTCTGCATTCCGTACACCCCTTTTCTGGTGTCCAGCAGCGCCAGTTTCGTCCAATCTTCCACATCGCGAATTCCCGCTCGCACCACGTCTCGGGCGCCGTTAGGCGCATTCTGGCTCGCACTGACAGCGCCCCAATCCTCCACGCCATAGGTGCCTGAAGGCATGAACTTGACGAGGTCGAAATCCCAACGTTGCTGCCATCGGAGAGTCTGCGCAGCCAGGCGCTCCGGTGACTGGTCGTCGTGAGGGAAATGACGCCACAGCGCGATCAGTGGTCGGCTTGAGGGTTTGCCGGACAGAGATTCTTCGATTCGCTTCCAATGATCCATTTCAAATATCCCCTTCTTCGCAGCATCCAGCTGGCGTGTTGTCAATGGGGAAATTCTTCGTCGATCGGTTCAGAGTGACAATCGAGATGATGCGAACGTAGCCTTTGTGTAAGTCGAACGGTCCTTTCAATTGTCCGACTGTCTCAACCAGGCGCTCCTCCGCATAGACGGTGGATCAGCGCCAACGCATGCTCTGAAAGCGTGCCGGATTCCTTTCGCCAGCACACCCGAAGCACACGTTTCGCCCATGGCTCGCGAAGTGCGACCAGGCGGACGCCTTCCAGTTCGAGATGTCCGGCAACCGAGCGGGGCACCACGGCAATGCCGACTCCGGCGCGAACCAGCGCAACCACCGCAGCGAATGAGGCCACCTGGATGCGGACATCCATGTGGTGCCCCAATGCGACGGCCTTGTTCAGCACGAAGGTGTGGATTGCGGTTCCGCTATGCAGCGACACGAAAGGATGAGAGAGGCAGTCGACGAACTGCACTGACCCGCGCTGCCCAAGCCTTTGCGAGCGCGATGCGATCATGACAAGCTCATCCTGTCTGTAGTCCTCGAACGTGAGGTCGGGATGCCCGTCGTCCCAGGTCACCACGCCCAGGTCGGCTCGCCCTCCGGCCACTGCAGCAACGATGTCGTAACTGAGTCGCTCCTCGAGGTTCACCCGCACTGACGGCCGCTCCCGAAGGAACTCCGTCAGGTCCGTTGGAAGAAAGGACGCGACCGCGGTGCTATTGGCGAAAAGCGTCACATGACCCTTCACACCGCAGGCATAGGGAGCGAGGTTGGCGTGCATCTGCTCCAGCTCGGCAAGGCATCTTCGGCTGTGCTCCAACATCACCTGGCCTGGCCGGGTCAGTGCGACCCCCCGCGGCAGTCGCTCGAAGAGCTGGACCCCCAGTGTCTGCTCCAGCTGCTTGATGCGAAGGCTCGCTGAAGAAGGAGAAAGAAAACAGGTCGCTGCGCCGCGTGAGACGTTTCCCGCATCAGCTACGGCAACGAACACTCTGATATCCATGAGGCTGTAGCGCATCTCTGCCTTTGTAGTTCACAAATCCAGCTTTCATCATATCCCGCTGGTTCTTCGAATCGTCGAGTGGAACACTTCGCTTCATGTCAATGCATCACGGATAGATAGCCATGCACAGCACCCAAGCGATCACTTCGCCAGACGCTCCTGAAGCGATTGGTCCGTATTCCCAAGCCATTGCTGCCGGAGGATTTCTCTATGTCTCGGGCCAGTTGCCACTGACGAAGGCGAGCGTGATGCCTCGGGACATCGGCGAGCAGGCGCGCGTCTCCCTTCAGAACCTGGAAGCCGTCGCACGCTCCGCCAACGGTTCTCTGCGTGACGTCGTCAAGTTCACTGTCTATATGACCGACCTATCCGAATTCCAGACCGTCAACGAAGTCATGGCTTCTGTACTGGTCGCCCCGTACCCCGCCCGCAGCACCGTCGGCGTCGCATCGCTGCCCAAGGGGGCGCAGATCGAGATCGAAGCGGTACTGAAGCTGGCCGATCCAAAGGAGTAATCTCATGCCAAACCTGCGTTCCTGGACTTCCGAATCGATCCGACGCATTGAGCGCGACTTTCAACGCTCGGCCGACACGCACCTCACATTTCTCGAGATCCCGGGGCTTCCCGGCGTCTCGATGTACATCAAGGACGAATCAACGCACCCCACAGGAAGCCTCAAGCATCGCTTGGCACGCTCCTTGTTTCTGTATGCGCTGTGCAACGGTTGGGTGCGCGCTGGAACCACCATCATCGAAGCGTCTTCGGGGAGCACCGCAGTGTCGGAGGCCTACTTCGCGCGGATGCTCGGCTTGCCCTTCATAGCTGTCATGCCGCGCAGTACCTCCCCCGCCAAGATCAAGCTGATCGAGTTCTACGACGGTCGCTGTCACTTCGTCGATCGACCCGAGCAGGTCTATGACGAGGCGACCCGGCTGGCAAGACAGACCGGCGGGCACTACATGGATCAGTTCACCTACGCGGAGAGAGCGACCGACTGGCGCGGCAACAACAATATCGCCCAATCGATCTTCGATCAGCTCAAGAACGAGTCACATCCGGTTCCCCGTTGGATCGTCACGGGTGCCGGCACGGGCGGGACTTCGGCCACCATCGGGCGCTACGTTCGCTACCACGGGCATGCCACTCAGTTGTGCGTGGTCGACCCGGAGAACTCGGTGTTTCTTGACTATCACCGGTCTCGTGAATCGGGCATCACCAGCACGCGCTCATCCGGTGTGGAAGGCATCGGCCGCCCACGCGTGGAACCTTCGTTCGTACCCGACGTGATCGATCGAATGATCCGTGTTCCCACGGCTTCTTCCTACGCTGCGATGCGCTACCTGGCTTGCTTGACGGGAAAGCGCTACGGCGGGTCCACAGGAACCGACTTCCACGGTGCCCTCAAGCTGGCCTGCGACATGGTCGCGGCCGGGGAGTCGGGCTCGATCGTATTCCTCGCATGCGACTCTGGCGAACGCTACCTGGACACTTACTACGATGACCAGTGGGTGGCATCTCAAGGCCATGATCTGGCGTTGCACTTGAATCTGGTGAAAGAGATTTGCGCGACCGGCGAATGGACGGCCGCCGAGAACCAGCCTGGAAACGCCTTGCGTCCTGTTGAAGAAGTCGCGTAACCGGGTCTTTTCATGCTGCTTCTTCGCGACGTCCTCTGAGGGCCGGACGAACCTGCGCTGCCGCGCGCCCGACTCAGGGCGAAGCGACGAGCCGGCCCTCCGCGCTGCCTCTCCGAGGCGCGGTCACGAAGGTGCCGGGCGTCACGCCGTACTCCTTCCTGAAGATCGAGATGAAGGCACTCACGCTTTCGTAGCCCACCATCAGTGCGACCTCCGTCACGGGCGTCCCCTGGCGCAGCAGCTCGCCGGCCCGCAGCAAGCGGCTTCGTTGCTGCCATTTCTTGAACGTGAGGCCCGTCTGCCGCTCGAACACGCGTGACAGGGTGCGCTCGCAGGCCCCCACTTCATTCGCCCACTCATGCAGCGTCCGGGGGTTCGAAGGCTCCGCCAGGATGGCGCGCGCGACCCGGGCGGCCCGGCGGTCCAGCGGCAGTTGCATCCTGCAGGCGGACGGGTCCACGCATCGAAGCTCTTCCCGGATGACCTCCTTCAGGCACGCTTGCCGCGCCAGGTCCACCGAACGATCCGGCCGCGCCAGATAGGCCACGAGCTCGATGACCAGCGGCGGCACCGGAGACACGCTGCAATCGTCCGGCTCCTCCTGCCCGTCGGTCGGCAGGTGAATGCAGAACACCCTGCAGGGACGCGCGACGGCAAGGCCGTGCTGCCTGTGAGGCGGTATCCATACCATGGAGTGCGGCGGGGCGCGCCACTCGCTGGAAGTGGTGGACGCCGTCAGCACACCCTCGAGGCTGAACATGATCTGGAGCGTGGGGTGGGTGTGCGGCGCGAAGAGCAGGTTCGCGCCGCACTGTTCCGAGCTGACGCAGAAAGTATGTTCGACATCTGCAAGCCAAGGCATGGGGATCTCCTGATTCGGTTGGACAACCAGCGAGCGACGCCGCACCATTCAGGCCGCAAACGCTTGCGTTTCGCCATGCGCTGCGCGCCATCGTGTCCTCTTCTTCCGTGGTTGATGGACGTGTCCCCCCATCTCGCAAGGACACGCCACGAACAAGCAAATTGTGTGCCGTTGAGCAACAAGTTGTCCATCAGGGAATTCAGTGCTTGTAACTCCCAAGACTGTCCGATTCCAGAATTGACTCGTTCGAAGTCAGGTGCTTGAATGGACAACTTGTTGCCCAGCCTATTGCAACGACCGATCCAACTCAAGAAGGAAATCCATGAACGACAAGAATGCGACCCGCAACCGGGTCGATGACGAGCTTGCAAGCAAGGTGCGACTCGACGCCCGCCCGCTCGACGAAAAACTGGTTCTGGCCTGCCGCATGCTGGGCGCCGCCGGCCACTGGCACGGCGGGCTCGCGGGCCAGATCAGTGCGCGCGGCGTGGAGCCGGGGACCTACTGGACGCTGAAGTTCGGCACCGGCGCGGACGAGGCCACGATCGACGATCTGATCCTGGTCGATAACGACTTGCGTCCGCTGGACGGCAGGTCGCTCCCCAACCCGGCGACGCGCTTCCATCTCTGGGTCTATCGCACGCGTCCGGATGTCCAGAGCATCGTCCACACCCACCCGCCGGCAACCTCTGCCCTGTCCATGACCGGCCAGCCGCTGGTCGTCTCGCACATGGACGCCACGCCGCTGTTCGACAACTGCGCCTACCTGGGCGACTGGCCCGGCCTGCCGATCGCCGACGACGAAGGTGCGATCATCTCCCGGGCGCTCGGCAGCAAGAAGACGCTGCTGCTGGCCCACCATGGGCTGCTGACCGCGGGCATCAGCATCGAGGAGGCCGCCGTACTGGCCATCTGGATGGAACAGGCCGCAGCCGCCCAGTTGCGCGCCGGGGCGCTGGGCCCGATCACGCCGGTGCAGCCCGAGCTGGCCCGCGAGTCGCGGGATTTCCTGCTGAAGCCCGAGATCATCAGCCTGACCTTCCAGTACTTCGCGCGAAGCGTGCTGCGCGGCGCCGCCGATTGCCTTCGCCGCGGCACCGCGGAAGACCTCAGTCGGCGCTGATCCTGTTGGCCTTGATGACCTGCCCCACCGTCGCGGATTCGCTTCGGAGGTAGGCATCGAATTCCGCAGGGCTGCCGCCCACCGGCTCCATGCCCTGCCTGGCGAAGCTCTCGCGCGCCTCGGGCGTCTTCACGATCTCGGCGATGTCCCGGTTGAGCTGGCTCACGACCTCGGCCGGTGTGCCGGCCGGCGCGACCAGACCGATCCAGATGTCGTAGACCACTTCCTTCCAGCCGCTCTCGGCGATGGTCGGAATGGACGCCGCGCCCGGCCAGCGCGTGGCGGAAGACACGGCCAGGGGACGCAGCTGCCCCGACTTGATGAAGGCGCTGGCGGCGGCAAGCGAGACCAGGACCGCGGGAACCTGGCCGGCGACGGCATCGTTGAGCGCCGGTGCCGCGCCCCGGTAGGCGACATGCTGCAGCTTCGCGCCGGAGGCCGTGCTCAGCATCTCTCCCACCAGGTGGGCCGCACCGCCGATGCCGTAGGTGGCATAGCTGCCGTTCGCCGCATTGAGCTTGCTGGCCTCGACGAACTCGCGCAACGTGCTGGCCTGGCTGCCCGGCCCGACCGCAAGCACGACCGGCCCCCGCGTGAGCTGGACGACCGGCGTGAAATCCTTGAAGGCGTCGTATCCCGCCTTGCTGAAGATCTGCGGATTGATGGTGTGGCTGTTCGAGGTCAGCAGCAGCGTCATGCCGTCGTTGGGGGCACGCGCGACCAGTGCGGAAGCGATGTTGCCTCCGGCACCGGGCCGGTTCTCGACCAGCACCGTTTTTCCGGTCCTGGTCCCCAGGCGCTCGGCCACGTAGCGGGCCATGAAGTCGCCGGCCCCGCCCGGCGCGGTGATGACGACGATCTTCATGGTTTTCCCCTCCTGCGCGGCCGAAGGGCCGCACCACGAGAGGGCAGCGGTGGCCGCGCCAAGGACCAGGCGCGCGAGACAGGCATTCATCGGCTTCGCTCCGAGTGAGGTGGACTGCATGATGCCCAGGCGCACGCGTTGGCGCTAACGCAAATCGGACACATGCCGGGTCGACGCCGCAATCGCCGGGTGGACGGCGCTTTGGCCTCGACCCGCTATCGAATGGCCTGAACGCGACGCACGCAAGCGCACCGGCGGCCCTATCGTTCAGGCGTCGCAGACCAACCCGAGAACACGCATGAACAACGTAGCCAGTCCGATGTGTATCGCCCCGATCGAAGGCCCGATGGCCTGGACCCTGAACTCCCTGGAGCAGTCGTCCTGGCTGCTCCCGGTGCCCAGGGAGGTCACCGACGAGATCCTCGTCATGCTCGAAGCCATCAGGCGCTCGCCCGCGCCGTTTCAGACGCTCACGCCCTCGCAGTACGCACTGGACAGGACCAGGGCGTTCATGGAGGGCCCCGTCCGCACGACCCTCGACGACGGGATCGGCATCTGCGTGCTCGACCGGCTGCCGACCGAGCAGATGTCGACGGACGAGGCACGCGCCGTGTACTGGGTGGTCTCGTCGCTGCTCGGGCGGCCCGTCGCGCAGAAGCACAACGGCAACATGATGGCCGACGTCAAGGACGCCGGCATTCCGATGAAGGCCGGAACGGCCGCCCGCGGCTCCACCTCGCGCGATCTGCTGGAGTTCCACAACGACGGGGCCAACACGCCGCTGCCGCCGGAATACGTCGGCCTGCTGATGCTGCAGGAGCCCAAGAGCGGCGGACTGAGCCGCGCGTTCAGCGTCATCAGCGGCTACAACTGGCTGCTGGACCACCACCCCGACGTCCTGCCGCGCCTCTACGCCGACTTCAAGTATTTCCGGATGCGCGAGCACGACCCCGCGGAGCCGCCCTGCATGAGCGCCCCCTTCCTGCGCTTCGACGGCGAAGTGCTGAAGGCGCGCGTCGGGCCCTACCAGATGAAGAGCGCGTTCGAGATGGGCGAGGCGGACCTGGACGATGCGACGGCCGACGCGGTCGCCGCGCTGGACGAGCTGTTCGCCCAGGATCATCTGGTGGCCGAGTTCTACATGGCGCCCGGCCAGCTGCAGTTCGTGAACAACCAGGTGATCGTGCACAGCCGGACCGAGTTCGTCGACAACGACGAGGAAGGCAAGCGGCGGCACCTGCTGCGGATCTGGCTGCGCGACCAGGGCGATCCGGCCTACAACGGACGCTAGCCGCGCATGGCAACGATGTTCCGGGTGGCGTCGGTCGACGTCGCCTGCGCGGAGGTCAAGACATTCCGGCTCGTGCGCGCCGACAGGAAGCCGGTGGCACCGTTCGAGCCGGGCGCCCATGTGGTCGTCGCGCTCAAGGATGCCGCCTCGGGCCTGCAGGGCACGCGGGCCTACACCCTGACCTCGCGGCCCGACGATGCCGGAGGCTACGAGATCTCGGTCGCCCGCGGCCGGCGGTCGACGGGCATCTCGGCGTTCCTGCACGCCAGCGTGCGCCCGGGCCGGGTGGTCATGGTGTCGGATCCGGTGCACGGCTTCGGCCTGGCCCCCGAGGCGGGCCGACATCTCCTGATCGCGGGCGGGATCGGCATCACGCCGCTGCTGTCGCTGGCCCGGGAGCTCGACCGGAAGGGAATCGACTTCACGCTCTTCTACTCGGGAAAGTCCCAGGCGGGCATGCCGTTCCTGGACGAGCTACGCGCCCTGCGGCACGGCACCTGCACCATCGTGACCACGGCCGACCCGGCGATGGGACGGCTGGACCTCCACGGCATCCTGGCGCGGGCGCCTGCCGACACGCACGTCTACGTCTGCGGGCCGGGCGCCATGATCCACGACGTCGCCTCGATGGCGCGCGAGCTGGCGTGGGACGCGGGCCGGGTGCACGCCGAATCCTTCGAAGGCGCGGCTTCACCCGACGACACGGCGTTCAACGTCGTACTGGCGAAAAGCGGCAGCGAGGTCGGCGTCCCGCCGGGCCAGACCATTCTCGACGCCTTGCTCGCGGCCGGCGTGCCGGTCGACTACGACTGCCGGCATGGCAGCTGCGGGCGATGCACGCAACGCGTGCTCGCGGGCGAGCCCGACCACAGGGATGCACAGTACGGCGGCATGCCCGCGCAGAACGAGTGGATCCGCATCTGCGTTTCGCGCGCCAGGTCGGCGACCCTGGTCCTGGATCTGTAGCCGCCGGCGTGGGCCGGAACGCGCTTCAGTGCACCGGCGAAGTGACCACCAGGACCTCGCAGACCGCACGCCCGACCGAGCGCATGGTGTGCTCGGTCTGCGCCATGAAATGGACGCAATCGCCCTCTTCGGCCGTGATGGTGGAGCCGCCGATCGTCAACTCGACGCAGCCCCTGAGCACGTAGGCGATCTCCTCGCCCGAGTGGCTCGAACTCGCCCGCGTGGTCTTCTTCGCGCTGGGCTTGACGAGGAACAGGCTCAGGAAGCGCTGGTCGTCCGCCGGCGAGACGATCTGGTAGTTCTTCACCGCGTTGTCGGCGTCGCCGCGGACCACGTGGTCCTTGCGGTCCTTCTTGCGGATCACGCGGATCATGGGGTCCTCGGCGCCCTCTTCCAACAGCGACGAGAGCTTGACGCCCAGCGCGTCGCACAGCTTCAGGACCGTCGAGATCGAAGGCCGCTTCAGGCTGCGCTCGAGCCTGGAGAGGTAGCTTTTGGCGAGCCCGCTGCGCTGCGACACATCGTCCAGGGTCAGACGCGATCGGAGCCTGAGGTTCTTGAGGCGCGGACCGAGGGCTAGCTCTTCAGGGATCGGCGCTCTGCTGTCCGATGGCTTCTTCAATACCGAGCTCCAGGTGGGCCGCGCGTCTGCCGGCGGCAACGGCTCGAGGATTATGCCTACCCGCAAGCCGCGCCGCCCACACCGCGACTCATCGCATCACGAACGCGTTGCCGGTCTTGACACCCACGTTGATCCAGACGGATTTGGTCTGCAGGTACTCGTGAATGGCGCCCAGGCCGTTCTCGCGTCCCACACCGGAGTCCTTGTAGCCGCCGAACGGCGACATGAAGCTCGCCGCGCGGTAGCTGTTGACCCATACGGTGCCGGACTGGATGCGCTCGGACATGCGCAGCATCCGGCCGAAGTCCTGCGTCCATACGCCGGCCCCCAGGCCGAACGGTGTGTCGTTCGCGATCGCGAGCGCCTCCTCTTCCGTGTCGAACGGGATCACCGACAGCACCGGTCCGAACACCTCTTCCTGCGCGATGCGCATGCTGTTGACGACGCCGGTGAAGATGGTGGGCTCGACGAACCAGCCGTCGCCGCACTCGGGGCGGCGCGCGCGCTGCCCGCCCAGCGCCAGCGTCGCGCCGTCGTTCCTGGCGATCTCGATGAAGGACTCGATCTTGTCGAGCTGCTGGCGCGTGGTGACCGGGCCGACCTGCGTGGTGGGGGACGCCGGATCGCCCATGCGCGCGGAGCGCGCGATCGGGATCAGCTTCTCGAGGAACTTGTCGTGGATCGGCCGCTGCAGCAGCAGGCGCGAGCCCGCGATGCAGGTCTGCCCGGTCGCCGCCAGGATCGCCGAGATGGCGCCGTTGACCGCGTCGTCCATGTCCGCATCGGCAAAGACGATGTTGGGCGACTTCCCCCCGAGTTCGAGATTGACGGACTTGAACTGTCGCGCCGCCTGTTCGTTGATCAGGCGGCCCGTGTGGTCGGAGCCCGTGAAACTGATCTTCTTCACCAGCGGATGCTCGACCAGCGCCGCGCCGACATCCTTGCCGAAGCCCGTGACCGCATTCACCACGCCGGGCGGGAAGCCGGCCTCGGCGAACAGCTTGACGAACTCCAGCGTCGAGGCCGAGGCGAACTCCGACGGCTTGATGACGACCGTGCATCCCGCGGCCAGCGCCRGCGCCAGCTTCCAGGACAGGATCAGCAACGGCGAGTTCCAGGGCGTGATCGCGGCCACCACGCCCAGGGGTTCGTTGCGCGTGAAGTTGAAGTAGCCCTTCTTGTCCGAGGGCAGCACCGCGCCCTCGATCTTGTCGGCCAGGCCGCCGAAGTAGTAGTACCACTGCGGGATGTAGTTCAGCTGCCCGGACATCTCGGCAATCAGCTTGCCGTTGTCCTTGACTTCCAGCGCAGCGAGCTTCTCGGCATCGCGCGCGATCAGATCGCCCACCTTGCGCAGCAGCGCGCCGCGCTGGGTCGGCGTCAATTGCGACCATTCGCCGCCCGCGAACTGGGCATGCGCCGCCTGCACCGCGCGGTCGACGTCCTCCGCGGCGCCGCGAGGGATCAGCGCCCAGGGCGCGCCGAGGAAGGGATCGAAGGTCTCGAACCAGTCGCCGGTGCTGGGAGCGGCTTCCTTGCCATCCACGAACATTGAGTACTTTTTCATTTTCTTCCGCCGTTGTTTCTACGTTGTCATGGGAGTCAGGGTCAGGCGATCGCCGCCTCTTCCGTCGCTGTCTTCTGCAACAGCGTGGTCCTGTTCTTCGCGATGTAGTCGGCCAGCCGGACCGCCATCGCGCCGATCGTCGCGGTCGGCGTCACGCCGAAGCTGCTGGCCATCGAACTGCCGTCGCAGATGAACAGGTTCGGAATGTCCCAGCTCCGGTGCCACTTGTTCACCACCGAGTCGGTGCGCGAGAAGCCCATGCGCGCGGTACCCATCAGGTGGAAGCCGCAGGGTTGCTCCAGCACGCCGGAGTTGTTCACGATCCGCGCACCGGCCGCGTGCATCAACTCCTCGGAGCGGTCGATCGCGTGCTGGGTGGCGCGCCGGTCCTGGTCGTGCATGCGGTAGCTGACCTTCGGCGCGGGCAGGCCGCTGGAATCCTTCTTGAGCGGGTCCAGCGTCACCGTGTTGCGCTCCAGGGGCAAGTCTTCGGCCAGGTTCATGAGCCAGGCCTGGTGGTTGAACATCTCGCCGAAATGCCGATGGTGGTCCGCTCCCCAGTGGACGGGCTTGAAGGTCGAGTAGCCCATCGACGCGTAGCCCGCGCCCGGCGCGCGCACCATCACGATGGTGTAGCCGTTGACGAAGCCGCGCGAGACGTCGGTCTCCATGAACTCGCCGCAGTACAGCGGGGATCCGCGCGCGCCCTTGTAGCTGTCCATCGGGTCGTCGAAGATGCCTTCGACGAAGGCCTGCGGGTGCAGCATCAGGTTCTTTCCGAGCAGGCCGCTGGAATTGGCCAGCCCGTCGGAGCTGCCGGTGGCCGACATCAGCAGCAATCGCGGCGTCCCGATGCCGTTGGCGCAGACCACGACGATGTCCGCCGAGATCTCGTGGTGGGCGCCGGTGTGGAGGTCTTCATAGACCGCGCCCTTGGCGCGCGCGCCGTCGTAGACGATGCGGTGCACCCGCGCGAAGGTCCGCAGATCCGCGCCGTTGCGGATCGCCTGCGGCCAGTAGGCGGTGGCGCTGGTCGCCATCGAGCCGCGCGGGCAGCCCATCACGCACTGGCCGCAATGGTTGCACGCGAGCCGGCCGTCGAAGTCTTCGGTGATGATCGCGTTGTCGGTGGGCCACCAGTGCCAGCCCAGCTTGTCCAGCGCGCCGGCCAGCCGCTTGCCCGAGCGGCCCAGCGGAATCATCGGCGTGTTTCGCGGCGACCGCGCCGGATAGCCGGGGTCGCCGTTCAGGCCCGAGATGCCCATCTCGCCGTCGCAGATGTCGAAGTAGGGCGCGAGGTCTTCATAGGAGATGGGCCAGTCCGGCGCCATGCCGTGCTCGGTGCCTTTTCTGAAATCGCTGGGGCGCGGCCGCATCCAGACACCCGAGTACTTGGTGGCACTGCCGCCGACGGCACTGACCATGCGGATGCTGGAGCCGACGTCGTCCGAGGTGACGGGATAGTCCTCCTTCAGGCCGCGCACGTTCGGGTGCACGTTGGCATCGCGGGTCTTGTCGAGCTCGAACATCTCGGACAGATGCGGCAGCTGGCTCTGCTGGATCTCGGGGCCCTGCTCCAGGCAGATCACCTGGATGCCGTGGTCGCTCAGCCGCTTGGCGATGGCGCCGCCGGCCATGCCGGCGCCGATGATCAGTACTTCCGTCCGGGTGACGCGGTGGGGATCGGTGCGCATGCTTCTCTCCTCTTCTTACTTCTCGGAAAAGTCGACCTTGCTCAGGTCCACCCGGCGCACGGCATGCGTCGGGACATAGCTGTGGGCCCGCGACGGGGCGATTTCGTCGTCGGGCAGCATCTCGTAGCCGCGCGGCTGCGGCGGGCTGATGTAGTCGCAATCGAGCAGGTTGCGAATCGCGCGCACGACGTCCTGCTGGGCGTAGTAGGCGTAGTACACGAACTCCTGCAACACGCGGAACGCCACGGGCTGGCTCGCCTGCAGTTCCGTCAGGGCCTTCTGCAACGCATCCGCCGAGCCCAGCGATGCACGCAGCTGCCCGGCGACCAGCGACAGCATGTCCACGTCGGTCTTGCGCCGGGCGCCTCGGGCGATGTAGCCCGCGACATCGGTGCCGGACGGCCTGGGCCAGCCATCGCCGCCGGGAATCATGTGGTCGGCGGCCTGCATGACGACCGCCAGGTCTTCCTCCGGGACGCGGAACTTCTGCATCGCGGGCGACCACGATGCATAGAACTCCACGCCGCGCCGTTGTACATCGGTTGATGCAGCCATTTGCTTTCTCCTGTTGCTTGATCCGTGGGGGTTGATTCCGGCCTCGACGGGCCGGTCAGTCGTCCAACGACCTGGTGGGGCGCATGAAATACACGCTGACGAGGCCAAGGCCCGCGAGCACCGTCAGGTACACGGC
The DNA here is from genome assembly GCF_052114385.1 of Variovorax sp. M-6. Taxonomy (NCBI): domain Bacteria; kingdom Pseudomonadati; phylum Pseudomonadota; class Betaproteobacteria; order Burkholderiales; family Comamonadaceae; genus Variovorax; species Variovorax sp. M-6. Next base: position 42,329 of record NZ_JBFREQ010000005.1, read on the forward strand.
GATGAGGTGGGGACTGCCGCCCGCCTTGGCCGCCAGCACCGCCGCGATGAAGGGCGCGATGCCGCCACCGAGAATGCCGGCGATCTGCGTGGACACCGACAGCCCCGAGTAGCGCACCCGCGTATCGAACTGGGCCGCGAACAGAGAGGTTTGCGGCGAGAACACCATCGGCCAGATGAAGCCGAGGGCGACGACGATGGGCATCAGCGGCCGGCCTCCGGCGATGGCGTCGAACATGATCCAGGTCCAGCCCGCCAGCAGCACGGCACCCGCCGCGTAGACGATCTTTTGCCCGATGCGGTCGCCGATCCATCCGACGAAGAGAAACATCGGCATCGAGATCGCCGCGCCGAATGCGATCGCATTCAGCACCTCGGCCTTCGGAATCTTCGCCGTGCTGACGGCATACGACACGATGAACACCAGCAGGATGGCGAACCAGCTGTTCTCGAAGATGCGCATGCCCATGCAGCGCAGCATCGGCAGCTTGGCGGTTGCGAAGAGTTCCGAGATGGGTGCCTTCGAGGTCTCGCCGTTGCGCTTGGCCTTCTCGAACTGCGGTGTTTCCTTCACGCTGCGGCGCAGGAACACGCCGACCACCAGGAGAATCGCGCTGGCCAGGAAGGGAAGCCGCCAACCCCAGGACTGGAATGCGTCTTCCGCCAGCGAGGAGGTGGCGGCCCAGGCCAGGCTGGCCAGCACGATGCCGGCCGAGGCCCCGGCCGCGGGCAGGCTGCCCCACAAGGCCTTGCGGCCCTTGGGCGCGTACTCCACCGCCAACAGCACCGCGCCGCCCCACTCGCCGCCGTAGGCAATGCCCTGGAGGATGCGCAGGACGCACAGCAACAAGGGAGCGAGCAGGCCGATCTGCGCATAGGGCGGCAGCAGACCGATCAGGATCGTCGGCGTTGCCATCAAAACGAGCGTGATGAGCAGCGTGTCTCTGCGGCCCCACCGGTCACCGAAATAGCCGAACAGGAAAGCACCGAGCGGCCTCGCGAAGTACCCGGCCGCGTACGAGAGAAAGGACGCGATCAGGGCTGCGGTCGGGTCCAGGCTCGGAAAGAACTGCTTGCTGAAGATCAGTGCCGCAGCGGTTCCGAAAATGAAGAAGTCGTAGACCTCGATCGTGGTCCCGATCACGCTGGCCGCCGCGGCCTTCCTGCGTTGGGATAGCGAAGGGATCAGGTCGACGCCGAAAGTCGGCGCAATAGTTTGGCTCACCATCTCACACTCCAGTTGATCGGTTGCTCGGATTGGATGGGCTCAGAATAGCCGGAGGGTGGCCGCGGGACTTGCCGGAATCGGACAGCGCATGCCCGCATTGCGTCACATTGCGAACGTGCGCAAACCGGCCCCGACGCAATGCCCTGGGCCTGCGACGGAACGTGCGAGAGAGTCGGTTGGAAGAACGGCGCCGCTGTCCGGCGCGTGTCGTCACTTCCCCCGGGGGAAGTACTTTCCGGGCGTGGCGCCGAGCGACTTCTTGAACATCGCGATGAAGGCGCTCGGGCTGTCGTAGTTGAGCTCGATGGCGACCTGGCTCACGGCCTGGCCAGCGGCCAGGCGACGCAAGGCCTCGAGCAGCACGGCCTGCTTGCGCCACTCGTCGAAGGTCAGTTGCGTTTCCAGCGGGAAGAGCCGCGTGATGGTGCGCTTGCTCGCGCCGACGATCCGCTCCCACTCGAGCAGCGAGGCGCGCGAGGCCGGATCGCGCAGGATGCCCTCGCAGATCTTCCGCAGCCTCTTGTCCTGCGGCATCGGAAGGTCCAGCGGAGACGTCTGGATCAGATGCAGTTGATCCAGGATCACGTCGAGGATGCGCTGCTCGGCGGCCGACTTGTCGGTCTGCTCGGGGAACTCCGCGGCGTGGAAGATCAACTCTCTCAAGAGCGGCGACACCGCCACCGCGGTCACGGCCTTGGGAAGTTCCGCCGCCAGGTTCTCCTGCACGAACACGCTGTGCATCGTGACATCGGCAACCGCCGACGTTTCATGGAACACCAGGGGCGGTATCCACACCGCCCGATTCGGCGGCGTCACCCACCGGCCGCCGGCCGTCGTGACGGTGATCACGCCTTCGCCGGAAAACGCCAGCTGCCCGCGGCTGTGCTTGTGGCCTTGCGGCACTGTGGTTCGAGTCCATCGGTACTCGGTGACCAGCAAGGGCGGCAGCGCCACATCGACGCTCCGGACCCAGTTGTCGACGTCACCCGATCGATCTCTCATCGCGCGGATTCTATGGCGCGCTGCCGATGAGGCAATCTTGATGCGACCTCCCGATCCCCGCCGACGCGCCGACATGCGCCACAATTTCGGGCTGCGGCGCTGCCGTGCGCCGGAATCGAGAGGACGCCACATGAACACCGAAGCACGACCCACCACCATCGCTCTGGCCGACGGCGAAAGCGTCTCCGGCCTGGTGCAGTCGCCGCCGGCGCCGCGCGCCTGCTACGTGTTCGCGCACGGTGCCGGCGCCGGCATGGCGCACGCGTTCATGGCCGAGGTGGCCGACGGCCTGGCACAGCGCGGCATCGCCACGCTGCGCTACCAGTTTCCCTACATGGAGCGCGGCTCGAAGCGCACCGATTCGCCGGCGATCGCGCATGCCGCGGTGCGCGCCGCCGTGGCGCATGCCGCCGGACTCTTTCCCTCGCTTGCGCTCTTCGCGGGCGGGAAGTCGTTCGGCGGCCGCATGACCTCCCAGGCGCAGGCCCTGAAGCCCTTGCCGGGCGTGGCGGGCCTCGTGTTCCTGGGCTTTCCGCTGCACGCGGCCGGCGCGCCATCGAGCGACCGTGCCCGCCATCTCTTCGACGTCCGCACGCCCATGCTGTTCGTCCAGGGCACGCGCGACAAGCTGGCGGAGTTCGACCGGATCGAGAAGCTCGTGGCCGAACTCGGACCGCCGGCGACCCTGATGCGGATCGACGAAGCCGACCACTCCTTCCACGTGCTGGTCCGCTCGGGCCGCAATGACCGCGAGGTGATGGCCCAGGTCCTCGACGGCTCGGCCGACTGGATGCTGCGACACTGATCCGGATGAACCACCTCCTTGCTTCCTACTTCTGGAGTGGCGATGCCATCCGCAGCCGAAGCGTGAGCGACGTCGTGCTGACAGGCACCGTCGACGTGCCTGCGCCCCCCGCGAGGCTGATGGCGGATTGGCAAAGGGAGATCTCGTTGCGCCTGGACCTGGAACCCGGAGATGTCGAGCCATTGCCTCTGGCGCGAGCCCGCATGCGCTGGCCGGACTACAGGCACTGCGTGCAGGCGGCGACCGACTGGACGCGCACGCTCGGTCTCCACGAGGTTCTTGCCTCCAGCGACGTCGCCCTCATGGCCTGCCGCGGCGCGAAGTACCACCATGACGGCGCGCACTACGGCGGTGCGGCGTTTTGCAATCTCTTCCTGAGCGAAGACAAGGGCCTGGACCTGCATTTCCCCTCTGCCGGTCATCGAATCCCATTGGCCAGGGGGACGGCCGTGATTTTCGATACCGGCCAGCCACACGCCGTCATCAGGCGTCACAGCGACCGCTTCGATGTGGCCGACTTCACACCCGACCAGGATTGCACTCAGCTGTTCCTGACCTGGGAGCTTCCCATCGAAAACGTCCAGGTCGGGCGCGCACTTCGGATCGCCTTCGATGTCGACCCTTCGACCTCGTTGCAGCTGGACGAAGAGCAGGTCTGGCTGAATGGTGCGCGGGCCCGTGTGTGCCCGGATTCCGGCCGGTGGTGCCGGGTCGATTGAGCATCCGCGCGAGCGACGGCTGCAACCCGGCCCCCACGCCCTGCTACAGATCCAGCACCAGCCGTTGTCCCTTGCCGACCGAGCAGCAGATCATCATGAGGTTGCCGGCGGCGCGTTCCGCGGGACTGAGAATACCGTCGCGGTGCTCGATCTCGCCTTCGAGGACCCGGGTCTCGCAGGCGCCGCAGATGCCCTGCTCGCAGGACGACGAGACCTCGATCCCCGCTTGTCGAAGCACCTCCAGGATCGTCTGGCCAGGTTCCACCTGCAGTTCCACCTCGGCGCGCGCGAGGCGCAGCACGCAGGCATTCGCCGCGCTCGGCGCAACCGCCGGGACCGGCGCGGCACCGAATCGCTCCAGATGCACACGCGACCGGTCCCGATCGCCGCAAGCCGATTCGAAGGCGTCCAGCATCGGCGCGGGCCCGCAACAGTACAGATGCGCGGACGGCGGCGCCTCGTGCGCAATCCCGACGATGTCCATCGGCTGCCCGCCCGACTCGTCATCCAGATGCAGGTGGACGTTCGCGTCGCCCTCCAGCCGATCCCAAAGCGGCGCATCCGCGCGCGAACGCGCGGCGTAGTGCAAGGTCCACGGGCTGCCGCGCTGCCTCAGTGCCTGCACCATCGACCAGATCGGCGTGATGCCGATGCCGCCGGCGAACAGGACGGCCGGCGCTTCGCCCGCATGCAGCGCAAAGTGATTGCGCGGCGCGCCGATGCGCAAGCGGGCGCCAGCCTCCACGGCGTCGCACAGCTGCATCGAACCGCCGCGCCCAAGCGCATCGCGCTTGACCGCGATCACCAACCGCGCCGGCTGATCGGCCATGTGGGTGAGCAACGAGTACTGGCGCACCGCGCCGTTCGGCAACTCGACATCGATGTGCGCCCCCGGCGCCACGCACTCGAAGGGGTAGGCCGCTTCCGGTGAAAGCTCGAACAGCCACACCTGCGCGGCGATCGCCACGCGCTGCCTGACGCGCGCCGCGTGCCAGTGGACAGCCCGGCCCGGCGTGGTCGAGGCATCGGCGGCCTGCGCGACCGCGGCGTTGCTCATCGCGTGGCCGTGTCGCGGAAGAAGTTGCCGGCCTCCACCCGGACGAGTTCCTGGGCCGGATCGAAGATGACGCCGGCCGGGTCCTGCCCTTGCTGCACGGCCTTGATCTGCTGCAGCAACGTGCGGCGCAGCATCCCCACGCCCTTGTCGCTGGTGGCGAGGTGCTCTTCGCCATGCAAGGTGATCGGGCCTTGTCCGACCTGGGCTTCCCAGTCGCCGGGATAGCGTTGCCGCTCGGCCTCCGTCATCTTCGACCAGGGGCGCAGATTGGGGCTTCGGGGCAGGGAGTTCTCCGATTCCGGGATCTTCATGGCAAAGCACAGGCGCAAGGAGGTGTCGTCCACCGGCACGACCCAGCCGACGCCCGACGCCGCGCCATGCTTCAGCTGGACGTTCGGGACCATGCGCACGTACGGGAACATGGCGGCGGTCACGCGATCGACTTCGCGGCCGTCGTCCAGGCGCCGGTAGGCGGTGTAGCGAACGCCGGTGTCGGTGTATTCCCAGTGGACTTCGGGCATCACCCCCATCTCGGGCACGAACTGCACGCCGCTGAAGGTCGTGTGCAGCACCGGGATGTGGAACGGGTCCATGACGTTCTCCCACTCCTGAAGCCAGTTGCAGGGAACCAGTTCGACATCGTCGTCGCCGCCCGCGTACAGGCTGGAATGGGTGACGTGCAGCTTCATTCCCGGCGCCACGTCTTCCAGGATGTCCCAGCGCGGCAGCAGCGGCATCTTGTCCGGCGGGCCCATGTACGCCCACACGATGCCGTAGCGCTCCTGCACGGCGTACCAGGGCTGGCGGATCCTGTCGCGGTGCTCACCGCCGTTCTTCTCGCAGGGCTGGTCCAGGCACTGGCCGTCCACGCTGAACAACCAGCCGTGGTAGCAGCAGCGAATGCCTTCGTCCTCGATGCGGCCAAAATAGAGATCCGTTCCCCGGTGGGCGCAACGCGGATACAGCAAGCCCGGGCGTCCCTTCCGGTCACGAAACAGGATCAGGTCCTCGCCCAGGATCCGGACACGCTCCGGACGATCCGTCACACGCTCGGAGAGCCCGACGGGGTGCCAGTACCGGCGCATGAACTCTCCGCAAGGCGTGCCCGGTCCGACTTCGGTCAGCACGGCGTCGTGCGTGGCGGGCTTCCGTCCGTACGCGGTTCCGAAGAGGTGAATGGGTTTCTCGATGACGTTCAAAAATGGATCTCCTTCATAGAGAGCGGGGCGTGCTCGCCGCAGGCGTCGACTGCAGGCCTGTCGGCGCCCGAGACAACAGAAAACTTACCAATCGGTCAAACCAAATGATAGGCTTCAAATAGCCGCGAATACAAGAAGGAGAATGTCGATGGGCATCAGGGTAAACTCGCATTTGACCAATTGGTTAAACCGTTTGTACAGTTGACCCAGGCGCTCGGCTTTTGAGCGAACTCGCATCTGCACCCTCAGTTGCTCCAAGGAAAACACGATGAACCGGTTTCGTTTGATGCGCAGCGCCAGGCTTCTGGCCACCACGGCCATGTTGATCACGAGCACGCTGGCGCTGGCGCAGGACAAGGTGAGCCTGGCCACCAACTGGAAAGCCCAAGCCAGTCAGGGCGGCTTTTTCCAGGCCGTGGCCGACGGCACCTATCGCAAGTTCGGTCTGGACGTGACGATCCAGCAAGGCGGGCCGCAGGTCAACAATCGCCCCATGCTGGCGGCGGGGCGCGTCGACTTCCTGATGACCGGTGGCCTGCTGACGGCGCTCGAGAACACGCGCAGCAAGGTGCCCACCACCGTGGTGGCCGCCTTCTTCCAGAAGGACCCGACGGGACTCATCACCCACAAGGGCCAGTACCGCAACTTCGCGGACCTCAAGTCGGCGAAGACGGTCTTCATCGCCAAGAGCAATCAATTCGGCTTCTGGCAGTGGCTCAAGGCCGAGCATGGCTTCAGCGACGAGCAGTTCCGTCCCTACACCTTCAACCTCGGTCCGTTCATGGCGGACAAGACGTCGGTGCAGCAGGCTTTTGCCACGGCGGAGGCCCTGTACGCCGCCGATCTCGGCGCCGAGACCGACCTGTTCCTGCTGGCCGACCAAGGCTACAACACCTATGGAAACATGATCGAGACGCGCAACGACCTGATCAAGAGCAACCCGGATCTGGTCCAGCGCTTCGTCGACGCCTCCATCATCGGCTGGAACAACTTCCTGAACGGCGATCCGCGACCCGGCCTCGATCTGATCAAGAAGTTCAACCCGGACCTGAACGATGCGAAGCTGGAGGCCGAGCGCGCCCAGGTCATCAAGCTGGGCCTGGTCGATTCCGGCGACGCGGCGACCCGTGGCATCGGCGCCATCGACAAGGCGCGCGTGCGCGACTTCGCCGACCGGATGATCAAGGCCGGCATCTACAAGCCGGGTGAAGTCAACGCCGACATCGCCGTCACCGATCAGTTCGTCAACAAGAAGGTCGGCCTGAAGTCCTCCGCCAAGTGAGCAGGAGAATCCTCGCGGCCGTGGCGTGCCTCGGCCTGTGCGCTGTCGCCGCGCTGCCGGCGGCCGGCCAGGAGGCGGGCCCACGGCCACCGGGGGCCGAGCGGCCGGTCTTGCAGACCGCACTGGGCGCCGTACGCGGCACCTATCTCGACGAAGGCCGGACGGCGGCATTCCTGGGAATTCCCTTCGCCCAGCCGCCGGTCGAGGCGCGACGCTTCCTGGCGCCCGCACCGGCCCCGGCGTGGGCGCCCGCCGTGCTGGAAGCCGGACGCTTCAAGCCCGCCTGCATGCAGGACGGCAAGGTGCCGGCCGAGATCGGCATGTCGGAGGACTGCCTGTACCTGAACGTCTATCGTCCCGAAGCAAGCGCCGCCGACGGCAAGCCGCCCGCCGGACTGCTCCCCGTCATGGTCTTTCTCCACGGCGGCCGGTACTGGACCGGACGCCCTTCGGAGAACCGGGCCGAAATCCTGGCACGCCAGGGCAAGGTCATCGTCGTCACGCCGGCCTACCGGCTGAATGCCTTCGGCTTTCTGGCCACGAAGGATCACGCCCGGCAAGGAAACGCCAACGCCGGCATTCAGGACCAGCAGATGGCCTTGCGCTGGATCGCCGAGAACATCCGCATGTTCGGCGGAGACCCGTCGCGCGTGACCCTGTTCGGTGAAAGCGCGGGGGCCTCAAGCGTGCTGATGAACCTGCTGGCGGACAAATCCGCAGGCTTGTTCCATCGCGCGATCCTGCAATCCACCTGGCAATGGCGCCTGCCGACACTCCAGGAAGCGACCCGCGGCACGCAGGCATTGGCGCAAGCGCAGGGCTGCCCGCAGGAAGGCCCCCCGTTGCTGGACTGCCTGCGCCAGGTGCCGGCCGACAAGTTGCTTCCGGGCCTAGCCCAGAGCCACTACTTCCAGCCGACGGTAGATGGGCGCCTCCTGAAGGCGCAGCCGCTTCGGCTGCTTCGCGAGGGTCGCTTTCAGCGCGACGTCACGGTGACCATCGGCCTCAATGCGAACGAGGGCAACTTCCTGGCCCTGTCGCGCACTGGCTGGAAGAAGCCCGGCGATCCGGTGGCAGACACGGTGTATGAGAACGCGGCGCAAAGCGCATTGCAGCCGTTCTTCGCGCCGGAGCAGGTCCAGGACATGCTGTCGTGGTATGCCCCTGTGCGTGCAGCCCAGGGCAACTGGCAGGCCCTGAGCCGTCTGCTGGGCGACTTCTACCTCTATTGCGGAAGCTACGACGCGGCGCAGGCCTTCGTTCGCCACAGCAGGCGCCCGGTCTACGGCTACTGGTTCTCGCACGTCAGCGCCAACCATCCCAAGCCCTATCTGGGCGCGACGCATGGCGACGAGCTGGATCTTCTTTTCGGGTTGCCGGTGTATCCGCCCGGCTATCCCTTCACGCCGCAAGACCAGGCCTTGTCGCAGCGAATGATGCGCAGTTGGGCCGCGATCGCCCACGGCGCCGACCCGGCCGCCACGGCCGGCTCCGGCTCGCCCGACTGGAAAGCAATGACTTCGCCCGCCATGTCGGCCCATGTCTGGGCGGAGCCATCCACGTCGTCGCCCCACCGCTTCGCGGACACCCATGGGAGCTGCGAGAAGTGGCGTCCCTATTTGGACTAGCGCCTGGCCGACGAACCGCATTGGCGCCGACAAGCGCCCGAAGCCCATGACAAGCATGCAACCCTCCCCATCGACCGACAGCGCACCGCTGGTGCGCCTGTCAGGCGTCGGCAAACGCTTCGGCAACGGAACCCTCGCTTTGCAGGGCATGACGCTGGACATCGGCGCGCAGGACTTCGTCAGCTTCCTGGGCCCGTCGGGCTGCGGCAAGAGCACGGCCTTGCGGCTGATCGCCGGCCTCACCAGCCTCAGCGCCGGCCGCATGCAATGGACCGCGCCCCAGAGCTCCGACGCGCACAGCGACCGCGAGCTCGGCTTCGTGTTCCAGGAGCCGACGCTGATGCCCTGGGCCAAGGTCTTCGACAACGTCTGGCTGCCGCTCAAGCTCGCCGGCATGGGCCGCGACGAAGCGGCGCCGGTGGTGGCGCAGGTGCTCGAGATGGTCGGCCTGTCGCGCTTCGCCGACGTCTACCCGCGCGAGCTGTCGGGCGGCATGAAGATGCGGGTGTCGATCGCGCGCGCGCTGGTCACGCGGCCGCGCCTGCTGCTGATGGACGAACCCTTCGCCGCGCTCGACGAGATGACGCGCATCAAGCTCAACAACGACCTGCTGGCGATCTGGCGCGAGCACCGCCTGTCGGTCGTCTTCGTCACCCACAGCGTCTACGAGTCGGTCTACCTGTCGAACCGCATCGTGGTGATGGCGCCGCGACCGGGTCGCGTGGTCGACGAGATCCGCATCGACGAGCCTTACCCGCGCGGCGAAGCCTTCCGCACCTCCAGCCGCTACAACGCTCATTGCATGGCTGTTTCCGACTCGTTGCATGGAGCCCTGAATGGGATCGACATTGACCACTGATGCCGCCGCTCCGAGCGCGGACCTGCTGCAAGCGCGCGCGCTCCGTCGCCGCCGGCGCGAGAGCCTGCTGCGCACGGTGGTGCCGCTGGCCATCATCGCGGCCCTTCTTCTGCTGTGGGAGTGGATGGTGCGCGCCAACGAGATTCCGCACTACATCCTGCCCGCGCCCACGCTGATCCTGCAGACGCTGGTCGACAACTGGACCTCGCTGTCGGTGGCGCTGTGGTTCACCATCAAGCTGACCCTGCTCGCGCTGGCCGCGGCCATCGTCGGCGGGGTGCTGCTGGCGATCGCCTTCGCGCTCTTCAAGTGGGTCGAGATCGGCCTGTTCCCGATCGCCGTGATCCTGCAGGTGACGCCGATCATCGCGATCGCACCGTTGATCCTGATCTACGTGCCGAACACGACCATCGCCCTGCTGCTGTGCGCCTGGATCGTGGCCTTCTTCCCGATCCTGTCGAACACGGTCATCGGCCTGAAGAGCGCCGACAGCAACCTGCGCGACCTGTTCCAGCTCTACAAGGCCTCGCCCTGGCAGACCTTCCGCTACCTGCTGGCGCCGAGCGCCCTGCCCTACTTCATGGGCGGGCTCAAGATCGCGGGCGGCTTGAGCCTGATCGGGGCGGTCGTGGCCGAGTTCACGGCCGGCACGGCGGGCCGCGAGACCGGGCTGGCCTCGCGCATCCTCGAATCCAGCTTCCGCACCGAGATCCCGATGATGTTCGCCGCGCTGCTGCTGGTGTCGCTGCTGGGCATCGTCATCTTCATCATCTTTGCCTCGCTCTCGCGCGCCGTCCTGGGCCATTGGCACGAAAGCGAAATGCGCCGCGAGCACTGACGCAGATCGAACCTGATTTCATGAACGCTGTTGCATCCATTCCGCACCCCGGGCGCGCCTTGCACGACCCCCGCCCCATCGACTGGGCGGCGGTGGCGCATGACCTGGCCGGCCTGAACCTGATCACCGCGCCCGGCACGCGCAAGCGCCTGTCGCGCGACTTCCATTGGTACAGCCCGATCCTGACCGCGCAGCTGGCCGATCGCGTGGCCGACCTCGTGGTCAAGGTCGGCACGGAAGACGATGTGCGCCAGGTCTGCGCGACGGCCGCGAAGTGGAAACTGCCGTTGACCGTGCGCGCCGGCGGCACCGGCAACTATGGCCAGTGCGTGCCGATGGAAAACGGCCTGGTGATGGACGTCACCTCGATGTGCCGCGTGCTCGACATGGGCGCCGGCTGGGTGCGCGCGCAGGCCGGCGCCTGCCTGCGCGACATCGAGCTGGCGGTGGCCGAGACCGGGCAGGCCCTGCGCATGTGGCCCTCCACCTGGCACGTCGCCACGCTCGGGGGCTTCATCGCAGGCGGATTCGGCGGCATCGGCTCGTTCCGCCACGGCATCCTGCGCGATCCGGGCAACATGCTGCGCGCCCGCGTGATGACGGTGGAGCGCGAGCCCCGCATCATCGAACTGGAAGGCGACGAGATCCAGAAGGTGCAGCATGCCTTCGGCACGAACGGCGTGATCCTCGACGTCACCGTGGCCTTGAGCCCGGCCGTCGAATGGCGCCATTGCACTGCGCTCTTTCCCACTTACCGCGGCGTGCTCGACTTCGCCCAGGCCGCTTGCCGGCCGGACATCGATCTCTTCCTGCTGTCGACGGTGGAGGCGCGCTTTTCGCCCTACTACACCTCCATGGGCGCGCGCTTTCCGCCCGACCGGCACGCCGCGTTCACGATGGTGTCGCCCGGCACGCTGCCCGCCTTCCGCGCGCTGGTGGCTGCGCACGGCGGCCACATCTCGGTGGCCGGCACCGAGGCCGAGCTGCTGGCCGAAGGGCTGCCGCCGGCCTATGAGTGCGCGTACAACCACACGACGCTGCAGGCGCTGAAGGTCGACAAGTCCTGGACCTACCTGCAGGTGGCCTATGCGCAGCCCTTCGACCCCGCCGTGGTGCAGCGGCACCTCGACATCTTCGGCGACGACGTGCTGCAGCACCAGGACTTCTCCCTGGCCGGTGGCGAGCACGGCACCTTCGGCATCCTGCTGGTTCGCTGGAAGGGCATCGAGCACCAGTACGAGGTCATGCGCGAGATCGAGTCGCAGGGCGGCTGCCAGATCTTCAACCCACATGTGGTGACCATCGAGGACGGCGGCATGAAGGCCATCGACAGCCAGCAGATCGACTTCAAGAAGCGCAGCGACCCGATGGGCCTGATGAACCCCGGCAAGACGCGCGGCTGGCACCTGGACATGGCCACGGAACGCTGAGGCCAAGACATGTCCGATCGCATCCTGACCGTCCGGGTCGCGCGCATCGCGCGCGAAACACCCGACATCCTCTCCTTCGAGCTGACGCATCCGCAGGGGCGTCCACTCCCCGACCACGCGGCCGGCGCGCACATCGACGTGCACCTGCCGGGTGGTTTCGTCCGCCAGTATTCGCTGGCCCGTGCGTCGGTGCAGGGCACCCGGAGCTACCTGATCGGCGTCAAGCGAGAAACCCAGGGCCGTGGCGGCTCCGCGTCCATGCACGCGCGTGTGCGGGAGGGCGATCTGCTGCCCGTCAGCGCGCCGCGGAACAATTTCCCCCTGCGCCGCGAAGCCGCCCACCATCTGCTGCTGGCGGGAGGCATCGGCCTGACGCCGATGCTCGCAATGGCGCAGAGCCTGCGCGCCCAAGGCGGCTCCTTCACGCTCTGCGTGTTCGCCCGCTCGCGTGAACACCTCGCATTCGCCGCCTCGCTCGGCGACCCGGCCCTGCGGCCCTTCGTCCGCTTGCACATCGATGAGGGAAAAGTCGATGAGCGCATCGACCTGCATGCGCTTCTCGCCGCCCAGGCACCCGGAACGCACGCCTACCTGTGCGGCCCCACCGGCTTCATGGCGGCGGTGCGCGATGCCGCTGCGGCCAGCCGATGGCCCGAAGAGCAGATGCATGCCGAGTACTTTGCGGCGCCTGCCGAATCCGCGCCGCTGGCCGGTCGCCCTTTCGCATTGCGCTTGACGCAGCGTGGCATCGACGTGCCCGTGGCGGCGGACCAGAGCGCCGTCGATGCGCTGCGGGCCATCGGCATCGACGTGCCGGTGTCGTGCGAGCAGGGCTTGTGCGGAACCTGCGTGGTCGAGGGCGAAGGCCAGGCGGCCGAGCATCGCGATTTCTGCCTCACCGGCGCGCAACGGCAGCACAAGGTGGCCCTTTGCTGCTCGCGCGCGAAGGGCGACGCCTTGGCGATCGCCCTCTGAAAAACCTGCGGCGCGGCCGGCCCGCCCTTCAGGCGAGGTCTTCCTCGGTCGGCGACAGGCCGCAGCCATGCAGCACGAAGGCAACCACCTCACGGGTGATGCGCGCCTGGTCGAGCGCCTCGCCGGCGCGCAGCCGCATCATGAAGCGGACCTGCACGTCGAAGTCGGCGTAGTGCTGCGTGACCGCCCAGATGTGCATCAGGAAAAGCCATGGATCGAGTGGGCGAATCTTTCCTTCCTCGATCCAGCGCGTCAGCGTCTGAATGGCTTGACCGGCGCGTGTCCGCGGTTGCGTCAGGATGCTGTGCAGCACTTCCGCGCCGCTGATCAGCTCGTTGGCGAACATCTTCGACAGCAGGGGCTGGCGGAACGAGAACTCCAGCTTGCGCTTCACATAGGAGGCCAGCACCCGTGCAGGGTCGCCGTCGCGCTCATTGAAGGATTCGCGGCTCCACTCGCTCACGACCATCTGCAGCAGGTCGACATAAAGCGCCTCCTTGCTCTCGATGTAGTAGTGCAACTGCGCCTTGGACAATTGAGCCCGTTCGGCGATGGACTGTGTCGTCGCACCGCGCAGTCCGTGCAGGGCGAACTCCTCGATGGCAGCCTGCCTGATGGCCTCCTGAATCTCCGGTCGCGATCGCTTGGTTGTTTTTTTTTCGTTGACCATGGCGCTCCATCGCAGTGTGTCACTCGCCCAATGGTAACTTCGGGTTGGCTTTGCTACGCCTGCCGCCGGACCTAATTGCCCGCGTTCGAGTAGCGCTCGACCTGGCAGGCGAAGCTGCCGGGCTGCGTCGAACAGGCCGTGGGCTGGCCCGGCGGCGCGGTGCCCGCGCAGCCGGCCGCCAGGCACAGAAGCATCGCGATCGCAATCCTGAACATGCTGGCTCCTCGCAGGTATTGACCTCGACGCAGGTTAGCAGGTGCGGCCGCGCGCGCAAGCGCTGGGCACACGCCCGAGGGCTCGCGGGCCTACGCGCGGGAAGCCGCCTCCAGCGCCTGCGAGAGGTCGGCGAGGATGTCGTCGCTGTGCTCGATGCCGATCGACAGCCGAACCATGTCGCGCGGCACGCCGGCCTTCTCGAGCTCTTCGTCGTTGAGCTGGCGATGCGTCGTCGAGGCCGGATGGCACGCCAGCGACTTGGCGTCGCCGATGTTCACCAGCCGCACCACCAGCTGGAGCGCATCGATGAAGCGCGCGCCCGCCTCCTGTCCGCCCTTGATGCCGAAGGAGAGGATCGACGCCGGCCGGCCGTCGGTGTATCGCACTGCCAGCGCGTGTTCCGGATGGTCGGGCAGGCCTGCGTACTTGACCCAGGCCACCTGAGGGTGCGTGCTCAGGTAGCGGGCGACCTTCAGCGCGTTCTCCGTATGGCGCTCCATGCGAAGCGCCAGCGTCTCCAGGCCCTGGAGGATCAGGAAGGCGTTGAACGGCGACAGCGCCGCGCCCGTGTTGCGCAGCGGCACCACGCGGCAGCGCCCGATGAACGCCGCCGCCCCGAAGGCCTCGGTGTAGGTGACGCCGTGGTACGAAGGGTCGGGCGTGTTGAGCAGCGGAAAGCGCTCCTTGTGCTGCGCCCACGGAAACTTCCCCGAATCGACGACGATGCCGCCGATGCTGGTGCCGTGACCGCCGATGTACTTGGTCAGCGAGTGCACCACGATGTCCGCGCCGTGCTCGAACGGCCGGCACAGGATGGGCGTGGCGACCGTGTTGTCCACGATGAGCGGAACGCCGTGGCGATGCGCGGCGTCGGCCAGGGCCTGGAGATCGACGATGTTGCCCGCCGGGTTGCCGATCGACTCGCAGAAGACCGCCTTGGTCCTGTCGTCGATGAGCGCCTCCAGCGCGGCGATGTCGTCATGCGCGGCGAAGCGCGTCTGGATGCCGAAGCGCGGCATCGTGTGTGCCAGCAGGTTGTAGGTGCCGCCATAGAGCTTGGCGACGGAAACGATGTTGTCGCCGGCCTCGGCCACCGTCTGGATCGCATAGGTGATGGCCGCCATGCCCGACGCCACGGCCAGCCCGCCGACCCCGCCCTCCAGCGCGGCCACGCGCTCCTCGAGCACGGCGTTGGTGGGATTCATGATGCGGGTGTAGATGTTGCCCGCCACCTTCAGGTCGAACAGGTCCGCGCCGTGCTGCGTGTCGTCGAACGCGTAGGAGCTGGTCTGGTAGATCGGCACCGCGACCGCCTTGGTCGTCGGGTCGGGGCTGTAGCCGGCATGGATGGCCAGGGTCTCGAGTTTCATTGGCTTTCTTCTTTCGTTTGGGGGTCGGAAACAGCCGATGTTAGTGGCAAGGTCTGCCCGCCCTGGGTCACCCCTTCAGTCCAGCCTGAGCCCAGCCTTGACCACGGTGCGCTCGACCCGGCCGCGCTCCTTCTCCAGGTGCGCAGCGAAGGCCTGAGGGCCCAGCGCGGCGATCCGGCTGCCACGCTTCTCGATGGTTTCCACATAGCGCGGGCTTCGCGCGCCGCGCTCCACCGCCTTGACCAGCGCCGCGCTCACGGCCGGCGGCATGTTGGGCGGGCCCACCACGCCCAGCCAGGACGAAGCAACGAAATCCGGATAGATCTCGGACAGTGTGGGCACCCCCGGGAACTGCGGCAGCCGCTCGTTGCCGGCGGCCGCCAGCACTTTCAACTGCCCGGCCTGCACCTGCGACGCCACCGCGCCCAGGCTGTCGATCATGAAGTCGACCCGCCCGGCCACCAGGTCGCCGGTCGATTGCGCGCCGCCGCGGTAGGGCACGTGCACCGCCTTGATGCCGGCGAACACCTGCAGCATCTCGCCGGCGATGTGCATCGTCGTCCCCATGCCGGGCGAAGCGAAGCTGAGCATGCCGTCGTTGGCCTTGCCCCAGGCCACCAGCTCGGGAACGCTCTTGAACTTCGATGCGGCCGGCACCACGAACACGAAGGGGCTTTCGTTGACCAGGCTGATGAGCGTGAACTTCGTCCTGGGATCGAAACCGGGCGACTTCTGCGTCAACGGATTCACCACCAGCTGGCCGGGCGAAGCCAGCATGACGGTGTAGCCGTCGGGCTGCGCGCGCGCCAGTTCGGCGGTGGCGATGTTGCCGCCGGCGCCCGTGCGGTTGTCGACCACCACCGCCTGGCCCAGCGCCTGGCTCATCTCCTCGGCGATCTGCCGGGCGGTGATATCGGTGATGCCGCCGGCGGCGAAGCCGACGATCATCCGCAACGGCCGGCTGGGGTAGTCGGTGCCGCCCCCCGGAGCGGCGAAGGCGGTGGTCATGCCGAAGGCGAGCCATAGGATGGCGATGAGTTTCATGGTTTGTCTCCTGTCGTTGGGATCTTCTGCGCCTGGCACGGGCCAGACCGCTGCGGTTCAGCGCACCGAGAAGCGCACGTTCTTCACCTGCGTGTTCTCCAGGATCGCGTCGATGCCGCGCTCCTTGCCCAGGCCCGATTCCTTGAATCCGCCGAAGGGCGCATCGGCGGTCGCCTTGATCGGGTTGTTGATTGCGATGTTCCCGATCTTCAGCGCCTGCGCCATGCGCATGGCGCGGCCCGCATCGCGCGTGTAGACCACGCCCGCCAGCCCGAAGCGGCTGTCGTTGGCGATGCGGGCCGCCTGGTCCTCACCCTCGAAGCGGATCACGGCCTGGGCCGGCCCGAAGATCTCGTCCTGTGCCACCCGCATGTCGTTGCGCGCCTGGGTGAACAGCGTGGGCGGCACGAAGTAGCCTTCGCGCAGCTCGTCGCGACCCGAGAGATCGACCAGCGATTCCGGCGCCGCCTGCTCGTCGCGACCGATCCCGATGTAGCGGTTCACGCGATCGAACTGCGCGCGGCTGACCAGCGGCCCCATCTCGGTCGCGGGATCTTCCGGCAGGCCGATGCGGATGGCGCGGTACGCCTGGCGCAGCTTGTCTACAAAAGCGTCGGCCACCGGCGCCTCGACCAGCAGCCGGGTGCAGGCGACACAGATCTGCCCGGTGTTCTTCGTCACGTCCTGCAGCGCAACGCCGACGGCCGCGTCGAGGTCGGCATCGGCGAACACGATCAGCGGCGACTTGCCGCCGAGCTCCAGCGTGACCCGTTTCACGCGCTCGGCGGCGCTGCGGTAGATCGCCTTGCCGGTGGCCGTGCCGCCGGTGAACGAAATCTTCTCCACGAGCGGGTGGTCCACCAGCGCCTGCCCCACGGTGGCGCCCGGCCCGTGCACGATGTTGATCACGCCGGGCGGGAATCCGGCCTCCAGCACCGCGGCGCCCAGTTCGACGCTCGACAGCGGCGTGATCTCCGACGCCTTGATCACCGCCGTGTTGCCGGCGGCGAGCACCGGCATCAGCTTGCTGATGGTCAGGGTCAGCGGGTAGTTCCACGGCAGGATCAGCGCCACCACGCCGAAGGGCTCGCGCAGCGTGAAGTTGATCACCGAGGTGTCCGCCACGTTCAAGGTCTGGCCACCGATGCCTTGCGACACGCCGGCCACGTAGTCGATGCCGTCCAGCATGGTGGCGAGCGAGGCGCGCGTCAGTGTGATCGGGCGGCCCACGTTCCAGGTCTCGAGCCAGGCGAGTTGCTCGAGGCGGCGTTCCAGCGCATCGGACAGCTTGCGCAGCAGGCGGCTTCGCTCGCGCGCCGAGGTCTTGCCCCAGTGGGTATCGAAGGCGCGCTGCGCCGCCCGCACCGCCGCGTCGACGTCGCTGGTATCGGCCTCGCTGACCGCAGCCAGCGGCGTGCCCTTGCTCGGGTTTTCCACGGCGAAGCTGCGGCCGCTTGCGCCCGCGCGTTCCTCGCCGTCGATCAGCAAGGGATAGATGCCGTTGCGCAGGATGGCTTCGGTGGGCATGGTGTCTCCAGTTCGTATGTCGGTTGAGTTGTTCGAGCGCTACCACATGGCGTCGTAGAGCGCGACGATGTCGCCGCGCGCCATCGGCCGGCCGTTGAGCCGCACCGAGGCATTGGCTTGCGCCACGTCGTAGACCGTCGCGAGCGCATCGCGCGCCACGCCGAGCTGCGCGAGCGAGCGCGGCAGGCCCGCCAGGTCGCGCAGCATGCACACGCGCTCGATGAGCGCCTCGGCCATCGAGGCCTCGCCCGCTGCAGAGGCCACCAGGCCGCAGGCCGCGGCCACCTGCGCGTAGCGCGCCGACATCGTCGCCATGTTGAAGCGCATCAGCGGCTCGCAGACCACCGCCAGCACGTGACCGTGCGGCACCGAAACCAGCGCCTCCAGCGGCGTGCACAGGCCATGGATGCCGTCGACGCCGCGCAGGCTGATGGCCACGCCCGCGAGGTAGCTGGCCAGCAGCATGTCCGCGCGCGCATCGACGTCGTCAGGCCGCGCCAGCACCGCCGGCAGCGAAGCGAACGAGCGCGCGAGCGCCGTGAGCGCCAGCGCATCGCCGACGGGGTGGGTCGCGCGATTGGTGGCCGCGCCCAGAGCGTGCATGACGACGTCGAAGCCGGTGCTGGCGGTGATGCCGGGGGGCGTGCTGAGCGTCAGCAGCGGATCGAGCGCCACCCATTGCGGCCGGCATCGGCGGCTGCGCAGCACATGCTTGCGGCCATCGGCATCCTTGACCAGCGCCGCCGTCGTGCTTTCGCTGCCGGTGCCGGCGGTGGTCGGCACGGCGGCGAAAGGCGGTGCGTCGCGCAGGATGCGCGCATCGCCCTCGCGCAGCACCTCGGCCAGCGGGGCATCGCTGCACAACCGGGCGACCAGCACCTTGCAGACATCGATCACGCTGCCGCCACCGAATGCGATCAGGCCGTCGCACGCGGACTGGCTCCAGTGCGAATGAGCCTGCGCGACGTCGTCGATCGTCGGATTCGCGGCCACGCCGTCGTACAGCGCGGGCGCCATGCCTGCCGCCCGCAGTCCGTCGAGCACCGGCGAGACGAGGCCGCTCGCCACCAGGCCCGCATCGCTGACCACCAGCGGCCGGCGCAGGCCGCGCGAGGCGGCCCAGGCAGGCAGGCCTTCGACGCTGCCGGGGCCGAACACGGCTTCCCCCGGCCAGGAGAGCGCGAAGCGTCCAGGCTCGGTGCCGAAGAACGAAGGTGCGGACGGCGACATCTCAGATGCTCCGTCCGGCACGTTCCCAATGCGGGGCGCGCAGCCGGTTCTTGAAGACCTTGCCCATGCCTTCGCGCGGCAACGCGTCGTGGAACTCGACCAGGCGGGGCACCTTGTACCCGGCCACCCGCGCGCGCAGCCATTCGCGCACCTCGGCCTCGGTGATCCGGCTGCCCGGCGCGCGCACCACGGCGGCGGCCACCGCCTCGCCGTACTCGCTGTCGGGGACGCCGAAGACGGCGCAGTCGGCCACTTCCGGGTTCGCGACCAGCGCATGCTCGATCTCGGCCGGGTAGATGTTCACGCCGCCGGAGATCACCATGTCGCGCTTGCGGTCGGTGACGTAGAGATAGCCCTCGGCGTCCAGATGGCCGACGTCGCCGTTGGTGATGTAGCCGTCGCGCTCGATCGCGCGGCGTTGCGCTTCGTTGTGGCGATAGGTGAAAGGCAGCGCGTTGTCGCCGGTGTTCACGTAGATCTCGCCGACCGCGTTCGGCGGCAGCTCGCGGCCCTCGTCGTCGAGGATGCGGATCGAGGTGCCGGGGAAGGGCCTGCCCGCGGTACCCGGGCGCTCCAGCCATTGCGCGGCCGTGACGAAGGTGACCAGTCCGGCTTCGGTCGAGCCGTAGGTCTCGTTCACGATCGGGCCCCACCAGTCGATGATCGCGCGCCGCACCTCGGGCGCGCAGGGCGAGCCGCCGTGCGTCACGTTCTCGAGCGAAGAGACGTCATGCGCGCGCCGCAGCGCCTCGGGCAGCTTCAGCAGGCGCACCAGCATCACCGGCACCATGGACAGGTGCGTGATGCGATGGCGCTCGATGGTGCACAGCAGTTGCTCGGCGTCGAAGCGCGGCAGCACCACGATCTCCTCGGCCAGCTCCAGCGCGACGCGCGCCGCCGCATTGGGTCCGGCGTGGTACAGCGGGCCGACGACCGCGGTGCGCATGCCTGCGCGCGCCTGGCTCGCCATCGCGCGGATGCGCAGCGAGCCCTCGTGCTGCCGCGGCGTTCCCGGCAGGCGCATCACGGCCTTGGGCCGTCCGGTGGTGCCCGAGGTGTACAGCATGCTGCCCACCGAGGGCACCGGCGGCGCGGTGGCGGGCTCGAAGCCGTCGCGCCATGGCGCCCAGGAGAGGCTGCCGGGCGGCAGCGCCGGCACGGTGTCGCGCGCACCGTAGAGCGCCTCGATCTCGACCGGCGTCGGCACCACCAGCACCTGGAGCCCGGGCGGAACGGCATCGGCAACGTTCGGCCACAGGTCGGCGTGCACGACGAAGGCCTTGGCCCCGCTGTCGCGCAGGATGAAGCCGGCCTCTTCGGCCTGGAAGTGCCAGTTGACCGCGACCAGGTGCACGCCGAGCCGCCCGAGCGCGAGCATCAGTTCGAGATACGGCAGGTCGTTGCGCAGCATGACGGCCACGGCGTCGCCGGGCTGCAGGCCCAGCGACGCGAACCCGGTCGCGGCACGATCGGCGTTCTCGCGCAGCTGCGCGCCTTCGAGTCGGCGTTCGCCGCAGTGGATGATCAGGTTGCTGTTCATGTCGGGAGGAATTCGTTGAGAGGATTGCGTGTGTCGCGTTCACGCGCCCGCCGCGGGTGCGAGGGTCGCCAGGCGTGCGGCGCTGTCGGCCGCCTCGGCCATCAGGCGCCGCATCACGCAGCGCGCCGGCTCGACGACATCGGCGAAACCGACCGCAGGGCCCATGGAGAGCAGGCCGGTGTCCCAGTCGCCCTGGGTATAGCCATGGTCGCGCCCCAGTCGCCCGGTGGCCAGCGCGCCGAAATCGGCGTACTGGCTCGCGCCGGCCGATTCCATGCGGCGGGTCTCGCGCACGGTCGCGTTGTGCAGCACGCGCCAGGGATTGCCGGTGTTGCGCAGTGCCAGCGTCGAGGCTTCGGCAGGCTGTGCCGCCAGATGGCGCTTGTAGTCGTCATGGGCCCAGACCTCTTCGCAGACCAGGAAGCGCGTGCCCATCAGCACCGCGTCGGCGCCAAGCGCCAGCGCCGCCGCGATCTGCCGGCCGCTGCCGATACCACCGCCCAGCGCGAGCGGAATGTGCAGTTGCCGCAGCGCCAGTCCACCCAGCACGAACGCCGACAGTTCGTTAGTGCCGGGGTGGCCGCCCGCCTCCGCGCCGACCAGCGCGACCGCATCGGCGCCCGCGTCCTGGGCCTTCAGCGCGTGCTCGACGAACGCGGACTTGTGGATGACGATGCCGCCGCGGTCGTGGATACGTTCGAACAAGGGGCCTGGCGATGCGCCCACCGTCTCGAAATGGCGCACGCCCTCCTCCAGTGCGAGATCGATCCAGGCGTGCATGGACGCGTTCTCCGATGCGCGGCGCGACTGCGTCAGGTTCACGCCGAAGGCACGGCCGCCGGTCAGCGCCGCACAGTCGCGCAGCGCCGCGCGAAAGGCGACCAGGTCGGGGAACGAGCGCGGCGTCATGAAGGCCATCGCGCCCGCGTTCACCAGCGCCGCCACATAGCGGGCGTCGGACAGCCACATCAGGCCGCCGCCCAGCACCGGGTGGCGAATCCCGAAGAGCTCGGTGATCCGGGTGCGGAAGACGGCCGGGCTCCAGGCCGGGTCTTCGGGTGCCTGCATGCGGCTTGCGGACAGGCTGCTCACAGCATCACGAAGCCACCACTGACCCCGATGCTCTGGCCGGTGATGTAGGCCGCGCGGTCGGAGGCCAGCAGGCACACCATGCCCGACACGTCCTCGGGTCGCGCCAGCCGCCCCAGGCCGCGCCCGATCGGATAGGCATTGAGCATCTTGCCCAGCCGCTCGTTGTTCTCGGGCGTCGCGTCGGGGTTCAGCGCGCCTTCCTTGATGCCCTCGTGCGAGACCGCACCCAGCGCGATGACGTTGACATTGATGCAGTCGCGTCCATGCTCCTGCGCGATGGCTTTGGCGAACCCCAGCATCGCCGCCTTCGCGCCCGAATACACCGCCAGCCGCGCCTCGCCGGCCCGGCCGGCCTCCGACATGATGTTGACGATCTTGCCGTGGCGCCGCGCCTTCATGCCGGGCAGCACCGCCTTGCAGCAGTGCATCATGCCGTAGAAATTCAGGCCGATGATGCGGTCCCAGCCCTCGTGCGAGGTGTCGAGGAACAGCGGCGCGGCGCCGCCCTTCTCGCGCCGCTCGACCAGCACGCCGGCGTTGTTGACGAGGATGTCGATGGCTCCGAGCGCCTGCTCGGCCCGTGCCACCGCCGCCTCGACCTCATCCTCCTTCGTGATGTCGGCCACCGCCGCGAAGGCGCTTCCGCCCGCGGCTTCGATCTCCGCCACGACCGCGCGCGCACGTTCGGCGAAGAGGTCGTTGACCGCCACCTTCGCACCTTCGGCCGCCAGGTCGAGGCAGATGCGCCGGCCGACGCCCTGGCCGCCGCCGGTGACGAATGCCACCTTGTTCTCGAGATTCAGATCCATGGATTTCCTTGATGGTTTTTCGTGTGTGCGCGGCACCGCCGGCTCACAGGCCGCGGAACACCGGCTTGCGTTTCTCGACGAAGGCGCGCATGCCTTCCTTGCGGTCTTCGCTGGCGATCACGAGCGCCGCGGCATAGCGTTCGTATTCCAGGCCGGCGTCGATGCCGACCTGCAGGCCGAGATCGATCGCGTGCTTGATGTGGCGCAGCGCGAGTGGCGCATTGCCGGCCATGCGCGCGGCCATGGCCATGGCGGTGGGCAGCAGCTCTTCCGCAGCGACGACCTGGTTCACCAGGCCGATCGCCAGCGCGCGTTCGGCGTCGATGTGATCGCCCGTGAGCATCAGTTCCTTGGCCACGCCGACACCCACCAGCCGGGGCAGGCGCTGCGTGCCGCCTGCCGCCGGCAGCACGCCGATCCGCGCTTCGGGCAAACCCAGGCGCGCGCCGTGCGCGGCGATTCGCACGTCGCAGCAAAGCGCGATCTCCAGACCGCCGCCCAAGGCCACGCCGTTGATGGCCGCGATGACCGGCTTCTCGAATTGCTCGATGGCACGAAAGAGCTCGTGCGTCGTCTTCTGCCGCAGGTGGTACTGGGCCTGCGGCGTGACCTGTCCCGCGCGTTCCTTGATGTCGGCGCCGGCGCAGAAGGCCTTGTCGCCGGCGCCGGTGATCACCACGCAGCGCACGGATTCGTCGTTGCGCACCTGCTCGAACAGCGCGTGCGCGAGGTCGGCCTTCATGCTGCCGCCGATCGAGTTCATGCGTTCGGGGCGGTTCAGCCGGATCAGTGCGACGCCGTCGACGACTTCATAGAGAAGGGTTTCATAGCTCATGAGAGATTCCAATGAAGGTGAGAACCGGATCAGGCGCGGCCGAGCACGTGGGCAACCGCCACGGAACCGAGACCGATCATGTGGGCCAGGCCCAGGCGCGCCCCGGGGTGCTGGCGGTCCTGCGCTTCGCCGCGCAGTTGCCGCACGATTTCCGCCACCTGGCCGACACCGGTCGGCCCCAGCGGGTGGCCCATGCCGATCAATCCGCCCGAAGGATTGATGGCGCATTCGCCGCCGATGCGCGAGGCGCCGCGCGCGAGGTAGGCGGCACCCTCTCCCGTTTCGCACACGCCCACGGCCTCGCTGTAGAGAAGCTCCTCGATGGAAAAGGCATCGTGCAGCTCGACGATGTCGAGTTCGCGTGCACCGACGCCGGCCTGCGCCAGCGCAGCGGCGGACGACTTTCGCACCAGCTCGACCAACGCCGGCGCGTCCTGCGCCAGCTCTTCGCTGCTCGCGACCGAGGACAGCACGCGCACCGCGCGCGACCGGTTCAGGCCGAGGCGCCGCATGGCGTCGTCGGAAACCACGATGGCCGCCGCCGCACCCTCGCCACGCGGGCAGCACTGCATGCCGGTCAGGTCGCCGGCGATGCGCGGCGATGCCAGCACCTGCTCCAGCGTGCGCGGCTTCCTGAATTGCGCATAGGGATTCAGCGCCGCGTTGCCGTGGTTCTTGACCGCGACCTGCGCCAGGTCTTCGAGACTCCAGCCCCGCTCCCGCATGCAGCGCCGCGCGAGGAGCGCGAACTTCACCAGCGGGACGTTGGCGGTCGGGCTGAGCGGCGCCAAGCCATCCTTGAGCACCGCGCGGCGGCCGTCGCCGAACTTGTCCACGCCCACGGCGAGCGCCACGTCGCGCTCGCCCGAGGCCACCTGCTGGCAGGCCAGCCGGAAGGCCGTCGACCCCGAGGCCGAAGCGTTCTCGACCTGCGCCACTTCCAGTCCGGTGGAGCCCAGGTGCCGCAGCATCACGCGTCCGGCCGCCATGCCCAGCGCGGCCGTGCCGACAAAGGCACTCTGCACCTGGGGCCAGGCCAGGCCCGCATCGTCCAAGGCGGCACGCACCGCCACGAGGCCGAGTTCCACGTAAGGGGTCTCGGTCGGAAACTGGTAGGCGTGCATGCCGATGCCGATGACGTGCACCGCGCGTTGCGTCAGGAGCGCGCTCATCGCACGGCCTCCACGTCGCAGGGCCTGAAGACCCAGCCGCCGCCCGCCGTCGTCTCTGACCAGGCCGGCGAGATCGCCATGCCCAGCGTCAACCGATCCTCGTTCGCGACGTCGAGCAGAACCTCTTCCACCACGCCGGGGCACAGCGCCACCTCGCCGATCACACAGGGCACTTCAAGGCCCGGGGCGAGCGGCGCGTGCACGGTGACGAAGTTGCGCAAGCGCACGGCGCCCATGCAGTCGACTTCTTCCAGCTCTCCGCGCGTCGCACCGCAGTGGCGGCAGCCCGGCACATGCGCCGGAAAGCTGTGGCCCCCGCATCGCGTGCAACGTGCGGCCTGCAACACGCGCTCGCACCGGGCGGCGGCTGCCTGTTCGGTCACCGGCGCCGTCATTCGATCGACATCCCGGTCTGCTGCACCAGCAGGCGCGCTTCATTGCGCTCGCGCGCCAGGTCCTTGCCGAAGGCCTCGGGCGTGCTGCCCTTGGTCGTGGTGCCCAGGTCCTCGAAGCGCGCGGCGACCGCCGGCACCTTCATCGCGTCGGCAAAGGCCGCGTGCAGTTTCTGCACCACTTCCTTCGGCGTGCCGGCCGGCGCGACGATCCCGAGCCAGGTCGTGACGTTGAAATCAGGCACGCCGGATTCGGCAACCGTCGGCACGTTGGGCAGGTCGGCCGCGCGGGTGGCGCCGGTCACCGCGAGTGCGCGCAGGCGGCCGTCGCGGATCAACGGCCAGGTGGTCGAACGGCTGTCGGGCATGAAGTCCAGCAGGCCGGCCAGCAGATCGTTGATGGCCGGGCCGCTGCCCTTGTAGGGCACGTGGATCAGCTTGACCTTGGCCGCCATCTCCAGGGTCGCGCCGGCCACATGCATGGAGCTGCCGTTGCCGGCCGTGCCATAGGACAGCTTGCCCGGATTCTGCTGCGCCTTGGCGATGAGTTCGCGCATCGACTTGACCGGCGACGAGGCATGCACCACGACCACCATCGGGCTCTCGGTCAACTGGGTGACCGGCACGAAGGCCTTGGCCGGGTCGACCGACACGTGCTTGTAGAGATAGGGATTCAGCACCAGCGGACCCGGATTCCCGAGCAGCAAGGTGTAGCCGTCGGGCTCGGCGCGCGCCACGACCTCGTTGGCGATGTTGCCGTTGGCGCCCGGCCGGTTGTCGATGACGATCGGCTGGCCGAGCCGCTTCTGCAGCTCGGGCTGCAGCAGGCGCGCCACGATGTCGGATGCGCCGCCGGGCGCGAAGCCCACCACCAGCTTGATCGGCTTGGTGGGGTAGTCGCCGGCCTGCGCCAGCGTCGCCAGACTCGCTGTGGCAGCGGCGATCAGGCAGGTCCTGAGCCATCGAATGGGCATGAGAGTGTCTCCTTCAAGTCAAGAATCGGTCAGTGGAAATCGGTCGCCATGCGGCGGCCCGCCCTGCGTCGGTCACGCAGTTCGCAGGTCGCGACGGCAAAGGGGGACGGGTGCCGCTAGGCGCGCGGCGTCGGCATCAGCAGCCGCGCAACGAGGCTGTCCTTCAGCGCCTGGATGGCCACGGCGATGTGGCTGGTCGTCGGATGCAGCATCGACTGGGTGCGCAGGCCGCGCACGGTGGCGATCAGCAGCTGCGCCTCGTTCGCGGGATGAATCTCGGGACGGATCTGGCCCGCCTTCTGCCCGGCCTCGATCTGACGGGCGATGGCCCGGTGCCAGCGTGCGCTGATGGCGGCGAAGGTCGGGCGGATGTGAGGCGCCGGGCCGATGGATTCGAGCATCAGCACAAAGAAGGCGCGCGAACTCACGGGCGGATCGTCCATGCCTTCGAGGTAGCAGTCGATCTCGCAGAAGATCGCGTCGAGGCCGGACAGGCCCTTGAGCCGGACCAGAAGTCGCTCCCGGTGGGCGCTGGCGATGTGCTTGATCAGCTCTTCGAGCAGGCGATCCTTGGTGCCGAAGCGATGCTGCACCAGGCCGCGGCTGTAGCCGGCCTCGATGCCCGTGGCTTCGAGCGTGGTCTGCGTGTAGCCCCGGGTGGCGATCAGTCGCGTGGCGGCCTCGAGCAGCCGGCGATCCGATTCGGCCACGCGCTCGGCCTGGGTTCGACGCGCGCGCTTTTCCGGAACCGGAACCACGTCGCGCTCCAGGCCGCGCGAATCAATTTCTACTGGGGAAGAAGAAGCCATGCGGCGATGATATTTACTTGCGGTACCGATTGCAAGTATTTTTGCGAAGGAATGCCGCGCCATTGCGCTGGCGTGTTTCAGTGTTGTGGATTCCGGAATAACTTGGCGGGAATGACAAGATATGCCGGAACGAAAAATGACAAGATATGCCGGAAAAGGCGCGTCGGTTGTCGACATCTCGCTTGAGCGTCGGACTCTAAATCCGCAGGTCGAGTGTTCGAGTCACTCAGGGCCCACCACCAACAAGCCTGCATGGGCATTAGAAATGCCTGCTATCAAATAGATAGCATTATTTTTTCGTTGAGGCGCCCAAACGCGCCCATGTAGCCACCATGTAGCCGTCGGTACATGGGTTTCCGCCTCCGGAGATCGCCAACCATGCTTTACGAGCTCGTCGGAACGAACGCCCGAATCCTGGGCACGATGCATCGAGTGCCGCCCAACCAGCCGCGCTGGATCGGCCCAACAAAGAACGCTCTGGCGTGGGCGGACGAGCTGTGGGTAGAGATGCTGCTGAAGCATGGACCGTCCTTGGCAAAGCCAACTTCCCCCCACCGCGCAGACGCTTTGCCTGCAGACCTGCAGACGAAGATCGGATCCTTCTGGCCCACCGCTCTCCTTGGAGCGCTGGAAGCTGCAAACCTCCCCTCGGTATGGCTCGTGACTTCCGGGCTTGATGTCGCAATGGACGAGGGCGTCGAGTTTCTCGCCGAGCAGATCGCGGCGAATGGCGGGAAAACGATCTCGGAGCTTGAAGACCTCGGCAGCTTGATCCAAGCCTTTGACGGCGTGCCGCTCGCCGACTTCGAGCACCTCATTCGCGCCAGGCTGAAACGGACGCCGCAGGAAAAGGCCAAGTTCGAGAAGTTCTACCGAAGCTGGCGAGCTCACAACGTTCCGGGAATGACCGCCTTGATGCGTTCGGACATCCTGCCGTCGGTGCGCAAGGCCATGTTCGACAGCCGCAACACCCACTGGGCGCCAACAATCGCCGCTGCAGCGCGGACACCGAAAAACGCCCTGTTCCTAGTGGGGGCCGGACATCTCTGCGGCGAAGGGAACGTGCTGGAGCTTCTCGCGCGGGATTTCGGCCTGGAGGCGCGCCGCCTTCCGTTCCAGTGACCTAGCCCTGAGGGCTCTTCCTCAGTCGGCACGGGGCCACTCCATGCCCCTAAAATTTGTTGAGCGCTGTTGAGGACCCTGCTGCTGCTCCCTCCGTCGATAGGGAAAGCGCAACGAATCCGGTTCAATAACCAGTTGAACCACAGCAAGTCGCAGCAATGCCAACTAGTGCCGGATGGCGCCACCCTCGGCCATTTGCTACTGCTACTCTCGCTACAGTTGCTGGGCGGGCCATTCGCTAAGGGCGGAAGATGGGAAGCCCCTTGCAAAATACGTCAACGCGTTGCTGAAACGCGGCCCGCGGGTGCGAGACGGCTCGACGTTCTGGGCCCAGGCACATTGCAGCCAGCACAACGCCCTCATTGACCGGATAGAGAACGTGGCGGACGTGCCTTGGGACCAGCAAGTCCAGCAGGCGGAGCAAGGCAAGGCGGTGCGCAACCAGCAGGCCCAGGTCAACACAGGCGACTCCCACCGCGCAACCAGGTGCGCCCAGCTCGCGGCCGAGCGCGCGAAGATCGAGAGCCGATACGCGCGCACCGCGACTATCTGCGACGCAACGGCAAGCCGCTACGGCCGGAAGACCTCCGCGCACACCTGTTGGTGGGTAGCGACCAGGAAAACGACCTGCGTCGCCACGTCGTGGCGATGGGCATCGCGTCGGGTACGCTGCGCTTCGGCCTGCGCAGCGACGACCTGATGGCGCAACGGGCCGCTGTGCGCGCTGGCCTGGGCGTGGGTTTCATCAACGAGTACCTGATGCGCTCCGAACCCAAGGTGCAGCCGCTGCTGCCGACGCTGAAGCTGCCGCGTTTCCCCATTTGGCTCACCGTGCACCGCGAGATCCGAACCAGCCCACGCATTCGGGCGGTGTACGAATTTCTGGCTGAGCAAGTGCCGGCGGCCTTGTCTGCGGTGAGTTCGTGAGCGCGAGTCAGCCGCAGGTCTTCGACTTACGAGACCGGGATCGAGGCCGAGCCACGGCCAGAGACTCAGTTCGGCCAACATCGGACCTTCATGCCTGCCTTCCAATTTGCCAAGAACTGACCGACGGACATGACCCACAGCCGCCGTTCGGAGCCGCGCCCAGCGAAACCTTTTGGGGGGCGCTCGTAGAATTCACCGCTTTGCCGAGACAAACATGACCACTGCCAAGAAGCAAACGGCGTTCACGCGCCCCCTGACACCCAGCGTCGAGCTCGCAGCCGTCATTGGCTCCGCACCCCAGCCTCGAACCGAGGTCACCAAGCTGCTGTGGGACTACATCAAGCTGAACAACCTCCAAAACCCAGCGAACAAGCGCAATATCCTTTGTGATGCCAAGCTTCAAGCGGTGATGGGCAAGCCCGAGGTGACGATGTTCGAAATGTCGGGTCTCGTTGGGAAGCACCTGTCCTGAAGAGCGTTGCCGACCGCACGCAGCCGGCTCCGGCCGGCCAAAACCGGACGGACACAGGTGACGCGAAATCTAAGCCCACGAGCGTCGCTGACCTTGACGCGCCCCATCGCGACCCGCTTGTCCTCTGGTTGGCGTTCAACCCGTAGCCGTTGTCCTCATCGGTGGTCCAAGTTTCGAAGCTACGTTTGCCGGTGAGAAACTGCACAAAGCCGACAGCAGCCTGAGAGGTTTCATCCGCAGCAACGCATGGCCCGGCCGAAACTTGGTGGTCACGGTAGCGGCAGGATGCGGCCAACAGTCGTCAGCGGCCAAAAGCGCACCCTCGTCGCAGGCTCACAACGACGCCATCGTGAGCGTGTGCGCACTGACCGAGATGGGGACAACAATCGGCCAACTCAGGACCTTCCGACCTCGGTCAGAATTTCGCTCCGAACCACTCTTCTTTCCTACGCGCCATGAGCCCTTGGTTATCGGTCCGCCAGCACTTCCTCATGGCACGGGGCACAAAACGGTGAAGCTGGCCGAAGAACTCCCCGAAGTGTTCGAGCGCTTCGGCCGTGTGTCAGCCCGCCGCATGTTCGGCGGCCACGGCATCTTCCACGAGGGGCGCATGTTCGGCCTGGTGAGCGGCGAGCGCCTGTACCTCAAGACCGACGAGGAGAGCCGAGCGACGTTCGAGGCGAAGGGGCTCGCGCCCTTCGAGTACATGCGCTCGGGCAAGCTGACGCCGACCTCGTACGTGGAAGCGCCGCCCGAAATCTATGAAGACCGCGAGGAAGCGGCACGCTGGGCCCGCCTGGCCTGGGAGGCCGTCCTGCGCAAGGGCGGCGCGGCAGCGCGACAGAAGCCGGCTGCCGGGAAGCCTGCTGCGACGAAGGTGCCTCAGAAGAAGCCGGCCGCGAAGAAGGCGTCAGTGGCAAAGGTCGCTACGAAGAAGCGCTCCGGCGCAAACCGCTGACCCGCTGTGCCTGCTGCTCAGGTGTTTTGGGGCAAAACTGACCATCGTCGGTCGTGTGGCAAAGTTCGGCCACCAGCAGAAGTTCGCGTGCGCCACCCCATTTCCAATCTAGGAACGAGGTCCCCATGTTCATTGTTACTCTGACGTACATCCGTCCGCTCGAGGAGCTTGACGAGCTCATGTCCCAGCACGTCGGCTGGTTGAAGAAGCACTACGACAGCGGCCTCTTCATCGCGTCAGGACGGCAGGTGCCCCGCAAAGGCGGCGTGATACTCGCGCGCTCAGGCAACCGACAAGAACTCGACGCAATTTTGGAGCAAGACCCCTTTGCAAAGAGCGGATGCGCTCGCGTGGACGTTATCGAATTCACACCGAGCATGACCGCACCGGGTGCAGAAGTGTTGAAGGAAATCTAGGCGAGAGCGTGCAGATTTCGCGGCGCTTGCACCCCAATGACTTGAGCTTGCGATGTGCCTTGCGACCGACGGCACCCGGCCAGAAGCCGACTTAGACTGGTGTCGCGCAACTTATGTGGAGAAGGCTCACGTTGCTTCAACGCCTCCCGCTCATCGCGACCCCTTGGTGCCTGCTTTGGGCGCACGCCTCCTTTGCAGAGGTGGACAAGTCGCCTGACAAGTTGTGGCCTCTCATGGGGCGCTCTGACGCGAGTGTTCAACGCCAGGCGGAACTGAAGCCTCGGCGTCTGCGTGGCATGCCCCACGCCGCTGGCAGACAAGTCTTCGCTGCCATTCATTCGACCTGAGAATCAAGTCCCATTTCGTCCGCGCAACAGGGTCAAGTCCAAAGAGATCAACAGCGGACGATCCCGCATCAATCCGAACATCGGTTGTCTCCTGATGGTTCCTCGATCTTCAAACGACTACTTCACGGCAATCGACTCGCCGAGAGGCTCGAATTCCTTGCCGTTGAACTGCACAAGTTGCAACGTGTTGAACGGGAAATAGTCGGCGTTCGAGTTGGTCAGTGCGATGCCTGGCAGCAGCATGCCGGTGCGCATGTTCTTCAGCGTGGTCGCCTGCTTGAGCACGTTCTCGCGCGTCAGGTTGTCGCCCGAGGCCTTGAGTACGGTCTCCATGGCCTGGGCCACGCCGTAACCATAGACGCCGGCGGCGTTGTTCACGTCCTCGTCGGGCGCGTACTTCTTCATGAAGGCCAGAAACTCCTGCGTGGCCGGGTCGTTGGCCCAGCGCTGTTGGGCGGCATCCTTGAAGAAGGCCATGGCCATGATGCCCTTGGATTTCTCCAGGCCCGCGGGCTCCAGCGTCATCTTCACGTAGGCCGACACGTAGGTCAGGTATTGCTGCTTCGGCTTCCAACCGATGTCCCAGGCTTTGCGGATGGCCTGTGCGGCAAAACGCGCCGTCGCGAAGTTGACGAATACGTCGGCGCCCGAGGACTGCAGCTTGATGATCTGCGAATCGACCGTCGGATCAGCCACTTCGAAAGAGGCCTCGGCCACCACCATCGAGGCCTTGTCGCCGAGCCCCTTCTTCAGGCCTTTGAGAAGGTCCTTGCCGAAATCGTCGTTCTGGTAGAGCACGGCGATCTTCGCGTTGGGCATGGTCTTGAGGATGTTCCTCGCGTAGAGGCTGCCCTCACCCTCGTAGCTCGGCATGTACGGCGTGGTCCATGGGTAGGCCTTGGGATCATTGAAGCGGTCTGCACCCACGCCGAGGAACAGGTGCGGCACTTTCTTCGCGTTCATGTAGCGCTGGATCGCCGAGTTCGATGCCGACCCCAGGTTCCCGTACACCGCGAGCACTTCGTCCTGTTCCACCAGCTTGCGCACCACCTCCGTAGTGCGTGGCGGCGAGTACTGGTCGTCGTAGCTGATCAGCGTGACCTTGCGGCCATTGATGCCGCCCTTGTCATTGACCATCTTGAAATAGGCTTCATTGACCTTGCCGACAATGCCGTACGACGAGACCGGGCCGCTGTACGGCATCGCCATGCCAAGCTTGATCTCGGTGTCGGACGCGCCGACGTCGTACTTCTTCTGCGCAAAGGCCGCACCGGCGGCGGTCAAGAGGAGGGCTGCGCCGCCCAGGGCGGCCATTCGAACGAAAGAGGTCATGGAAGCTCCAATGGAAAGAGAAGAGGGGAAACAGGTACGCATCACAGGCGGTCAGTCGCCCAGCACCTTGCCGAAAGGCTCATGGCGCTACCGTTGAAGCGCACCAGCTGCATGCGCTCGATCGGAGCGACGCCGCGACGGGCGAAGAGCAAGAAGAGTGACACGTGTCATGGTGGACTTGTCTCCGTCGTTCTCGTGAGTGGGAAGTTGCCGGCCGCTGGCCTCTGACCCGACCTCGTGCGGCGTTCGGGCTGGATGGTAGGCAGCCCCCTCTTCGCATCACATCGTCGGAACGGACGATTGAGAGCGCTCGAGGGTTACCCCTAGCATGAGTCCACGCAGGAGACATCCGCGCCGCCATCGCACCGTCCAGCAACTGCACGTTCCGCGCGGCTGACGCGCGCCCTCTCGCCGAATCGAAGGTCAGCCACATGGACCTCAGCCTCGGCCCCGCCAGAACTCGCCGACAAGGCGCTGCACCGCAAGAAGTGGTGGGCACCGCGCTCAGCAGGGCACCATGGCCAGGTCGCGGGCCAGACCCGCATCAGATCCCGTCGCTTTCGACGATGCAGGCGCGGTCGCTTCCCATCCATACTCGGCGCACAACGACGATTCGACGGAGACCGCAGTCCATGGACCTGACCCAGCCCCTGCACAAAGCCTTGCAGGAACGCCCGAATGCCACCGCCCTCGTGTGCGGCGAGCGCCGCCATACCTTTGCCCAGTTCGTTGACCGCGTGGCGCGGCTCGCGGCCGTGCTGCAATCGCTCGGCCTCCAGCCGGGCGACCGCGTGGGCCTGCTGGCCCTGAACTCCGACCGCTACGTAGAATTCCTCTACGCCGCCTGGTGGGCGGGCGGCGTGATCAACCCGGTCAACATCCGCTGGAGTGCGCGCGAAGTCGCGTACTCGCTGGACGATTGCGACACCCGCATCCTGCTGGCCGATGCGCACTTCGGTGGCCTCGCGCAGCAGCAGCGCGGACTCTCGCGCTCGCTCAAGACGCTGGTGCACTTCGGCGACGGCCCCGCGCCCGAGGGCATGGCCGACGCCGAGGCGCTGATGGCGCAGGCGCAGGCCGTGCCCGACGCCCGGCGCGGCGGCGCCGACCTGGCCGCCGTGATGTATACCGGCGGCACCACCGGCCTGCCCAAGGGCGTCATGCTGACGCACGGCAACCTCTACGCTGGCCAGCTCTCGGCCAACATAGCCGCCACGCGCCCGCCCGAAGCCGTGGGCCTGTGCATGGCGCCGATGTTCCACGTGGGCGGCACCAGCCTCACGCTGCAACTGATGATGCGGCTGTGCACGCAGGTCATCATCCCGGCCTTCGATGAAGTGAAGGTGCTGGAAGCGATCCAGAACGAGCGCGCCAGCGAGACCTTCATGGTGCCCACCATGCTCAAGCGGCTCATCGAACATCCGCGTTTCGCAGAGTTCGACACCACCAGCATGCAACTGGTGCTCTACGGCGCCGCCCCCATCGACGACGCCCTGCTGTTGCACGCCATCGAGAAGTTGCCGCGCGCCGGCTTCTGCCAGCTCTACGGCATGACCGAGCTGTCGCCCGTGGTCAGCGTGCTGCCCGCGTGGTGCCATCTCCCCGACCAGCCGGCCGCGCGCCGACGCTCGGCGGGCCGGCCGGTGCCCATCGCCGAGGTTCGCATCGTCGATGCCGAAGGCCGCCCCGTGCCCAATGGGACTGTCGGCGAGATCGCCGCGCGCGGGCCGATGGTGATGGCCGGCTACTGGAACAAGTCCGAGCAGACCGCCGAGGTGCTGCGCGACGGCTGGATGCACACCGGCGACGGCGGCGTCATGGACGCCGACGGATTCGTCTACGTGGTGGACCGGCTCAAGGACATGATCGTGAGCGGCGGCGAAAACATCTACTCGGCCGAGGTCGAGAACGCGATCACGCAACTGCCGCAGGTCTCGATGTGCGCCGTGGTCGGCGTGCCCGACGACCAGTGGGGCGAGCGCGTGCACGCGGTGGTGGTGCTGCGCGAGGGCACGACGCTGGACGCACAGGCCCTGGTGGCCCACTGCAAGACACAGATCGCAGGCTACAAGTGCCCGCGCAGCGTGGAGTTCCGCGGCGAGATTCCCCTTTCGCCGGCAGGCAAGATGCTCAAGTACAAGCTTCGCGAGCCGCACTGGGAAGGTCGCAGCCGCAAGGTGGCATGACATAGAGCTCGCCCCCGGGTCGCGCGCACTGCGTGTCGCGCTCCCACCCCCCGCCGGGGGCAGTCCTTCATGGCATCTAGTCGATCAGGGCTGCGGCCCGGCGCGCGAATCCGGCGGCCTGCGCGCCGACCTGCTGCGCGTCCTGGGCGGCCGCGCTCCCGCTCTTCGCGCGTGCCGCGATGGGTGGAACATGAGATTGCCAAAGCGGAAGTCGCCGTGCGCGATGGTGGTCCGGTCGTCCGGCGGGATGTTCGCGGGCAGCCATTCGACGAGGCGATCGATGTTGGCGTCCGCGCGGGTGCGCGAAGCGTCCCATTGCCAGGTCCACCGCGTGCAGGCGGGCCAGCGTCTAGGCCATCGCGAAGTAGTACGCGCGACGCTCGGCGAAAGCGATGCCGGGCAGCGCGTGCCGCAGATGCTCGTGCAGCCGTTCGGGGTCGAACTCGAGATCCGGCGACGCGGCCGGAAAAGCGGCTTGGCTCACGGCAGGCGGAAAACGGGGTCGCGCTTCTCCATGAATGCCGCGACGCCTTCGGCGAATTCCGGACGGTCGATCAGTTCGCGCTGGCGCTCCGCTTCATAGCGCATCTGCCCAACCAGCGACTGGCTCGCGGCCGATTCGTGCACGGCGCGGATCTCGCGCGCCGCGTGCGCGGGCAGGCGCGCAAGCCGCTGCGCGACAGCCACGGCCTGCGTGCGCAGTTCGGCATCGTCCACGCAGGACCATACGAGACCCCATTGCGCGGCCTGCTCGCCCGACAGGCGTTCGCCGAGCAGCGACATGCCGACGGCGCGCGCCCGGCCCACGAGCCGTTCCAGGAACCAGGTGGTGCCGAGGTCGGGCACGATGCCCAGGCGCGGCATGAAGGGCAAATAGAAGTACGCCGAGCGCGCCACCAGCACCACATCGGCCGCCAGCGCCAGGCCCACGCCGGCGCCTGCGACGGCACCGTTGACGGCGCTCACCACCGGAAAGGGGAGGCTGCGCAGGTCTTCGATGAGACGATTCGACAGCGCCTCCATCGCGTCCGCCGTGTGCTGGCCCAGGCTGCCGGATTCGGTCGCGCCCATACTGCCGAGGTCGGCACCGACGCAGAAGGACTTGCCCACACCGGTCAGCACCACGGCGCGCACCTTGCCTTCCTCGTGCAATTGCGCGAGCCGCTCGCGCAGCGCCTGCTGCAGCGGCATGGTGAGCGGGTTGAGCCGCTTCGGGATGTTGAGGCTGAGGATCGCGACGTCGCCGTCGCGCTCGTACAGGAGGGATTCCGAGTGGTCAGTCTGGCTCATGGCGCGGGGTGCTCCGAAAGGCATGGATCGTCGTGGTTCATCGGTTCACTTCATGCTCAGCGCGGGTCCGACCGGGTCGAATTCCACGCCGTTGAAGCGATCGGGCTGCATCGACGCGTAGGCGTGCAGGTCTGTGGCGGAGTTGGCCATCACCGCGCGGGGCAGCAGCATGGCGATCGCGCCGTGCACCAGCACCGGAACGGGCACATCGGCTGGCGCGTACCGTCTCGACCGCACAACCGCCGGGCGCCAGACAACCCGCCAGCCGTTGCAGCGCAGCGGCGACCCGTGCCGATTCATCGTCCACGGGCGAGCCGCGCCTGGATCTTGCGAAGCAGCCCGACCACGCCACCGGGCATCGCGAACATGAAGGCGATCAGCACCACGCCGTACACCGCCCAGGGAGCGGCCTTCGAGACCTTCTCGGCAAGCGAGGGCACGAACATGATGAAAATGGCGCCGAAGATCGCGCCATAGAGCGTGCCCACGCCGCCCACCACGATGCCCACGAGCAACGAGATCGACAGGAACAGCGTGAATGAATCGGGCGCGACGAACTGCACCGCAATGGCCGAGATGGCGCCGCCCACGCCGGTGAAGGCGGCCGAGACGCCGAAGGTCATGGCCTTGTAGTGATTGTTGTCCACGCCCATCGCCTCCGCGGCCATCGCGTGGTCGCGGATGGCGCGCATGGCCCGGCCGCTGCCGCTTTGCAGAAGGTTGTGGGCGATGAAGAACATCACCACCGCCACGAACAGCGCGAACAGGTAGAGCCACTGGTCCTCGGTGAGCGGCAGGCCGAAAGGTGCAGCGGGTTTCATCAGCACGATGCCCTGCACGCCGCCCGTCCACGCCTCGAGGTGCTTGTACTTGAGTAGCTGCGGCATCGCCACGCCGAGCGCGAAGGTGGCGAGCGCGAGGTACAGCCCATCGAGCTTGAGCGCGGGCCGCCCGAACAGGTAGCCGACGGTCAGGCACACCACGGCGGCTGCCGGTATCGTGAGCCAGTACGGCGCACCGGCATGCTCCATGAGGATGCCGGTGGTGTAGGCTCCGATGGCATAGAAGGCCCCGTGACCGAGCGAGATCTGTCCGTTGTAGCCCGTGAGGATGTTCAGGCCCAGCAGCGCGATGGCGTACGACAGCACCATGGTCGCCTGGAACAGCTGGTAGCCACGCGCCACAAAGGTGATCCCGATGGCCAGCAGGATCAGCACGCTGACCCACATGAGCGTGGAGCGCGAGGCCGCTGCCGGCCGGACATCGTTGCGCGAGCCCAGCGGTGGCACAGGCGAGAGCGCCGTGGAGGAAGCTTGGGAGGAGTTCATGCGATCAGACCCGGGTGACGACGGTGCGGCCCATGAGGCCGGAAGGCTTGACGACGAGGACACCGACGATCAGCACCAGCGCCACCGACAGCTTGAGTTCGGTGCCCACCACGTAGGTGCCGATCAGGTTCTCGAGTACGCCGACGATGAAGCCACCCAGCACCGCGCCCACGGGGCTGTCGATGCCGCCGATCAGCGCGCCCGCGAACGCGTAGAGCAGCACGCCGGACATCATGTGCGGATCGAGGAACACCACGGGCGCGACGATCATCCCGGCCACCGCGCCGATCGCCCCGGCGAGGCCCCAGCCCAGCATCAGCATGCGCCCGACGTTGATGCCGACCAACCGCGACGAGGCCGCGTTCTGCGCCGCGGCGCGCATCGCCAGGCCCAGCGGCGTGAAGCGGAAGAAGGCGAACAGGAGAGCCACCATCACCAGCGTGATGCCGATGGCGCCCACCTCGTGCGCAGACATCATGACGCTGCCGTACCACGCGTCAGAGGGGAACGGACTCGGGAACCGTTTGATGGTGTAGCCGAAGAGCCAGCCCGCGAGGCTGTGGAAGATCACCAGCAGGCCGATGAACACCACCACCACCGAGAGCGCCGGCTTGTCGTGCATCGGCCGGATCACGGTGAACTCCACCACCGCGGCAAGCACGAAGGACAGCGCCACGGTCGCGGCGAAAGCGGCCCAGTAAGGCAGCCCCGCCTGCATCAGGCTCCAGGCGATGAAGGTCGAAAACATCGCCATCTCGCCCTGGGCGAAATTGATGTGATGCGTGGCCTGGTAAATCATCACCAGTGCCAGCGCGACGCTGGCATAGATGCCGCCGGTGGCCAGGCCCGCCAGCAGTTGATGCAGGAATGCGTTCATGCGTGTCCCTTCATGCGCCCAGATAGGCTTTGCGGACGGCGTCGTTGCAGCGGATTTCCGCGGCAGGGCCCGAGAGCACGATGCGGCCGGTCTCGATGAGGTAGGCCGAATCGGCCAGCTCGAGCGCGAGTTTGGCGTTCTGCTCTACCAGCAGGATCGACACGCGCTCTTCCTGGTTGATGCGCCGCATGATCGCGAAGATGTCCTTCACGATCAGCGGGGCGAGCCCGAAGGACGGCTCGTCGAGCAGCAGCAGGCGCGGCTTGCCCATCAGCGCGCGGCCGATTGCGAGCATCTGCTGCTCGCCGCCCGAGAGCGTTCCGGCCTGCTGGCCGCGACGCTCGCGCAGGCGTGGGAAGTAGTCGAACACGCGCGCCATGTCGGCATCCGCGCCCTCCCGGCTGGCGCGGGCGTAGGCGCCCAGGCGCAGGTTCTCCTCCGTCGTGAGGCCGAGAAAGGTGCCGCGCCCGTCGGGCACGTGCCCCACGCCGGCCTTGGCGATCTGCTCGGTAGAGCGGCCGTCGACGCGCTGGCCCGCCAGCATGATGCTGCCCTCGGTACTGACCATCATCTGGCACAGCGCGCGCAGCGTGGTGGTCTTGCCGGCGCCGTTGGCACCCAGCAGGGCCACGACCTGGCCCGTGGGAATGTCGAGGTCGACGCCCTGCAGCACGCGCGTGGGGCCGTAGGCGGCGTGGAGGCCGCGCACCTCGAGGATGTTGGTCGTCATGCCATGGCCTCCGCTTCCGCTTCTTCACCCAGGTAGGCGCGGATCACCTCGGGGTGCGCACGCACTTCGGTCGGCGTGCCCTCGGCGATCTTCTTGCCGAAATTGAGCGCCACCACCCTGTCGGAGACGCCCATCACCAGGCTCATGTGATGCTCCACCAGCAGCAGGGTGACATGCAGGCGGTCGCGGATGTCGCGTATCAGCGCGCCCAGGCTCTCGAGCTCCTCGTGGTTGAGGCCGCAGGCCGGTTCGTCGAGCAACAGCAGTTGCGGCTCGGCCGCCAGCGCGCGCGCCAACTCGACGCGCTTCTGCGTGCCGAAAGGCAGGTCGCCCACCTCGCGGTCGGCCACCGCGCCCAATTCGAGGAAGTGGACAAGGTGGTCGGCCCGCGCCCGCGCCTGCGACTCGATGGCCGCCACGCCGGGCAGCCGGAAGGCGTTGCGCAGGAAGCCCGCGTGGTGCTTGCTGTGACAGCCCACCAGCACGTTGTCGCGCACGGTCATCGTGCGGAACAATGCGAGGTTCTGGAAGGTGCGGCCGATGCCGAGACCCGCCATGCGGTGGCGCGGCATGCGCGAAAGCGGATGGCCGTCGAACTCGATGCGGCCGGCGCTGCATTCGTAAAGGCGCGAGAGACAGTTGAACAGCGTGCTCTTGCCCGCCCCGTTCGGCCCGATGAGGCCGCAGATCTGGCCCCGCCGCACATCGAACGAGACGCCGTCGAGCGCCACGATGCCACCGAAGCGCACCGACACGCCGTCGATGCGCAACAGGGGGCTGTTCTGGTCTCCGCGATCGTTGTCATGAACCATGCTTCGATCTCATTTTTTGATGGAACTGCGATCGGTGACCGCAGCGTTCGCTATACCGGAAACACCGAGGAACCGGCTTTGCCGGGCCGCTGTGTTGCCCCTCCAGGGTGGAGGCGGCTACACGACGTGGCAAGCATTCGGGCGGTGCTACAACCGTTCCACGATCGTCACGTTGGCGAGGCCACCGCCTTCGCACATCGTTTGCAGGCCGTAGCGCTTGTTGCGCTGGCCCAGGGCGTTGACCAGCGTGGTCATCAGCTTGGTGCCCGAGGCGCCCAGCGGGTGGCCCAACGCGATCGCGCCGCCGTTCACGTTGAGGCGCGCGGGGTCGGCTCCCAGTGCCTTCAGCCATGCGAGCGGCACCGGAGCAAAGGCTTCGTTGACCTCGTACAGGTCGATGTCCTCGATCTTCATGCCGGCTTTCTTCAGGGCGCGCTGCGTGGCGGGCAGCGGCGCCTCGAGCATGATGATCGGGTCGTGCCCCATCACGCTCATGTGGTGCACGCGGGCCAGCGGCTCGACGCCCAGCGTCTTCAGACCGCGCTCGTTGACCACCATCAGGCCGCTCGCGCCGTCGCAGATCTGGCTCGCGGTCGCGGCCGTGCAGCGGCCGCCCTCGGCAAGCAACTTGACGCCGGCAATGCTCTCCAGCGTCACGTCGTATCGGATGCCTTCGTCGGTGGTGTGCTGCTCGCCGGTCTCGGTGCCGTCGGCCATGCGAACGGCCACGGGAACGATCTCGCGTTCGAAATGGCCCGCCTTGGTGGCGGCGATCGCGCGGTGGTGGCTTTCCAGCGCGTAGCGGTCCAGCACGTCCTTCTCGATGCCGTAGTTCCTGGCGATCATCTCGGCGCCCGTGAACTGGCTGAACTGCACGCCGGGGTAGCGCTTGGCCATCAGCGGGCTCACGTAGAAGCCGAGGTTGTTCTTGAGCGGCAGCGTGCTGGGCAGGCCCATGGGCACGCGGGTCATGCTCTCGACACCGGCGGCGATCACGATGTCCATGGAGCCGGACATCACGGCCTGCGCCGCGAAGTGCAGCGCCTGCTGCGAGGAGCCGCACTGGCGGTCGACCGAGGTGCCGGGCACCGATTCGGGCAGGCGCGAGGCCAGCACTGCGTTGCGCGCGATGTTGGAGGCCTGCTCGCCGGCCTGGCCGACGCAGCCCATGATCACGTCCTCGACCAGCGCGGGATCGGCGCCGGTGCGATCCACGAGCGCGTTGAGCACCTGAGCGGCGAGGTCGGCCGGGTGCCATCCGGCGAGGCGGCCGTTTCGGCGGCCTCCGGCGGTGCGCGCGGCGGCGACGATATAGGCTTCGGGCATGAGAGATTCTCCGGTTGCGTGATCAGGATTCGAGTCCGGGAATTGTTGGCGCCATGCCGCGGTACAGCGTCGTCGGATCGGACGATTTTGGATCGCGGTGCCGAACGCCTCCGCCCTCTCGGCGGCAGCGCAAGGACTCGCCGGGCCCGTGCGAGTCCTGGCGCGGGTCCGATTCGAGCGTCATCACCTGCTCGGCGACGAAACGGCGCGTGCGATCCTGGAGGTCGAGTTGGACCGGGGCGAGGCTGAAGTCCATGGGGTCAGCGCGGCGCCATCCGGATCGCTCCGTCCAGGCGCACGCTCTCGCCGTTGAAGTAGCCGTTGGTGATCATCAACTCGGCCAGCGTCGCGTACTCGGCCGGGTTGCCGAGCCGCTTGGGAAACGGCACCGAAGCCGCCAGCGCCGCCTTGACGTTGTCGGGCGCGGCCTGCAGCAGCGGCGTATTGAAGATGCCGGGCAGGATGGTGTTCACGCGAATGCCCTCGCCCATCAGGTCGCGCGCGATCGGCAGCGTCATGCCGGCCACGCCGGCCTTCGAGGCGGTGTAGGCGGCCTGGCCCATCTGCCCGTCCTGCGCCGCGACGGAGGCGGTGTTGACGATGGCGCCGCGTTCGCCATCTTCCAGCGGGTCGAGCGAGAGCATGCCGGCCGCCGATTTGGCGATGCAGCGGAAGGTGCCCACCAGGTTGATCTGGATGATGCGGTCGAAGTTGGCGAGCGGAAAGTGCTTGATTTCGCCCGACGTCTTGTCGCGGCTCGCGGTCTTCACCGCGTTGCCGGTGCCGGCGCAGTTCACCAGCACGCGTTCCTGCCCGTGCGCCGCCCGGGCCTTGGCGAACGCCGCGTCCACTTGCTCTTCGGAGGTCACGTCGACCTTGCAGAACACGCCGCCGAGCTCTTTCGCGAGGGCCTCGCCCTGCTCCGCATTGAGGTCGAACAGCGCGACCTTCACGCCGTGGCCGGCCAGGCGGCGCGCCGTGGCGGCCCCGAGGCCCGAGGCGCCACCCGTGACGACGGCGGCAATGGTTGAATCGAGTTGCATCTCTGATGGTCCTTGGATAGAGAGAAGATGAAAGAAAGGCAACGCCGGCCGTTCAGACCGGGTAGTAGCGCAGCTTCTGCGCCGCCATTTCGCGCATGCGCGACGTGGGCGCGTACGGCGCGCCGAGGGCCGCATGCTTGTCACATAGCGCGACCACACGGTCCAGCCCCAGCCAGTCGGCATACTTGAGCGCGCCGCCTGCGTAGGCGGGGAAGCCCACGCCCAGCAGCAGCGCCATGTCCAGCTCGGCCGGCGTGGCGACGACGCCGTCCTCGAGCGCATGCGCGGCCTCGATGATCATCGGCAGCATCATGCGTTCGACGATCTCCGCATCGGCGAAATCGCGTCGCCCCTGCGGCTGCAGGGCGGCGAGCAGCGCCTGCGCCTCGGGTGCAGCGGACTTGCGCGGACGGCCCGTCGGATCGTTCTCGTAGCGGTAGAAACCCGCGCCATTCTTCTGGCCATAGCGCTTGTGGCCGACCATCAGCTTCACGACGTTGCGCTCGATCGGCGGCATGCGCTGCGGGTAGCCCGCTGCGATCACGTCGCCCACGTGCGAGCCTACGTCCATGCCCACCACGTCCTGCAGGTAGGCCGGGCCCATGGGCCAGCCGAAAGCCTCCATCGCGCGGTCCACCGCCTCGAAGTCGGCGCCATCAGCGACCAGTTGCACGAAGGCGTTGATGTACGGCGTAAGGATGCGGTTCACCAGGAAGCCCGGGCAGTCCTTCACCACGATGGGCGTCTTGCCCATGGCGACCGCATAACCCACCGCGGTGGACACGGCGGCGTCGGAGGTCCTGGTGCCCTGGATCACTTCCACGAGTTGCATCACCGGGACCGGGTTGAAGAAATGCATGCCGACGAAGTCCTCGGGCCGCGCGAGCGGCTGCGCGATATCGTCGATGCGCAGGCTCGAAGTGTTCGAAGCGATCACGGTGCCTGGCCTCACCGCATGCTCCAGCGCGGACAGCACCTTGCGCTTGACCGCGAGGTTCTCGACCACCGCCTCGACCACGCAGTCCACCGTGTCGAACCCAGTCTCGTCGAGCTGCGGAACGATGGAAGCCAGCACGGCATTGGATTTCGCCTGTGCGAGGCGGCCGTTCTTCACCTGCTTGGCCAGCTGCTTGCCGGCCTCGGCCATGCCGAGGTCCAACTGCGGTGGAGCGATGTCCTTCATGCGCACCGGCATGCCGCGCAGGGCGCTGGTGTAGGCGATGCCGCCGCCCATGATCCCGGCGCCGAGCACGGCCGCCTGCTTCACCGGCCGGCCTTCGCGGGCGTGGCGCTTGTAGAGCTTCTTGAGCGCCTGGTCGTTCAGGAAGGCCTGCACCAACGACGCAGCGGCCTGTGTCTTCGCGACGCGGCCGAAGGCGGCCGATTCGAGATCCAGCGCGCCCGCGCGGTCGCAGCTGGCGGCTGCGGCCATCATTTCGAGCGCGATGACCGCAGCGGGCTGGTGCTTGCCGACGCGCGCTGCGCCCTGCGTGCGCGCGGTCTCGACCAGACCTTTCGCGTCCTGCGGCGACAAGGCCAAAGGCTCGCGCTTGCGCCGCTGCGCAGCCTGCCAGTCGACCTCGCCGCGGACTGCGCGCTGCAGCAGCGCCAGGGCGCGTTCACGCAGCACATCGGGCG
The DNA here is from genome assembly GCF_052114385.1 of Variovorax sp. M-6. NCBI lineage: Bacteria > Pseudomonadati > Pseudomonadota > Betaproteobacteria > Burkholderiales > Comamonadaceae > Variovorax > Variovorax sp. M-6. The sequence goes on from NZ_JBFREQ010000005.1 coordinate 85,834, forward strand.
CAGCGATCTCGTCGACCACGCCCGCCGCCAGGGCGGCAGACGCCTTGGCGGGCTTTCCGCTCGCCACCCAGTCGATCGCCGTCGCCAGGCCCGCCACGCGCGACAGTCGCACCGTGCCGCCGAAGCCCGGGAACAGGCCGAGCTTCACCTCGGGCACTCCGACCTGGGCTGTATCGCCCATCACGCGAAACGGCGCAAGCATCGCCAGCTCCAGCCCGCCGCCCAGGGCGAAGCCGTTGATCGCGACCACGCTGGGCACCGCAAGATCCTCGAAGGCATTGAACCGCTCGTTGCTGGCGCGCACGCCACGCGCGATCTCCGCCTCCGCCTGCTGGAAGGTCGCGCCGAATTCGGTGATGTCGGCGCCGACGATGAAAACGTCCTTCGCGCTCGTCACCAGCACGCCGCGCACCTCGGGGGATGCCGCGATGCGCTCGGTGGCCTGCCGGAACTCGTCGACGGTGCGCGCATCGAGCTTGTTGATGGTCTCGCCGCGCCGGTCGAAACGCAGCTCCACGAGTCCGTCCTGCAACGACAGGATTTCGATACTTTCGCCTTGGAACAAAATGATCTCCTCGCGGCCGGACACACGCCGGCCAATGCCAAGGAAGTCTAGGGACGCGCCGTCCGCGCAGGCATCGTCCGAAGCGACGAAATGCAGGACTACAGTCGGCCTTGCGCCTGGAGGAGGTCGCGCACCGCCTCGCGCGGCAGTCGCCGCAGGCAGAAGACGAGCTTGATCATCGGCGCACCCGGATAAGACCTTCCTGGCCTGCCGCCCTGGATGATCGGATAGGCAATGCCGAGCTGGCGGGTGACGCGCCTCGTCATGCTCGCGAGCCGTGATCCTTGGAATAGAACGGGGTGTTCGACGCCGCGCGGCGGCGCAGCGCGGCCGTCGGCCGGAAGCGCTCGCCGTGACGCTCGGCCAGCGCGTCGCAGCGCGCAACGAAGGCTGGCAGCCCCACGGTTTCGATGTACGAGAGTGTCCCGCCGGTCCAGTCGGGATAGCCCAGCGTGAGCACGGCGCCCAGATCGGCCTCGACCGGCCCCGCCACGACCCCTTCCTCGAGGCAGCGCGCCGCTTCGAGCGCGAGCAGCGACAACAGGCGCTCGCGCACGGACCTGGCTTCGGGCTGCGGCGTGGAAGCCTGCCCGGAAGGGGTCTGCGCCCCTGCCGTCAGCGGGCTCTCGCCCAGCCCGGCCTGCCGCGCGGCATTGGCGACCAGCGACGGCAGCACGCCTTCGCGCAAAAGCACTTCCCCTTCGCCGCGGTAGAGCTTGCGCAGGCGCTCGACATACGCGGCGTTGACCGCGGCCGTGCCGCTCTTGCGCCGCAGCGCCGCACCCCGATTCACGAACATCGTGCGCATGAGGTTGCGCGCCACCGGCCCGGCCAGCAACGGGCCAAAGCACTGCGCCTCGACCGCGAGCCCGCTGTCCATCGGCAACTGAGTGCCTTCGTACACCGCCGACAGGATCGCCAGCGGCGCCGGGAAATTGTCGTGCGTGTCGCGCCGCACCTGCGCGAGCGCTGCTCCGAAGCTCTCGCCCGCATGCGGCGCCAGTGCGCCCGCACCGCCCGGCACCTTGAATCCCTTCACATCCCACGGCTGCTGGCTGCCCTCGGGGTGGTCCAGCACCCATTGCCGGGCCACTTGCACCAGCTTGCCGGCAGGGGCCAGCGCATCCACCATGCCCAGAGCCAGCGCTTCGGCCGGCGCCACGTGTCGCCCCGTGAGCAGCAGCGGCAGAGCGCGCGCGATGCCTATCAGGCGTGGCAGGCGCTGCGTGCCGCCACCCGCCGGCAACAGGCCGACGGTGACTTCGGGCAGCCCGACCACGGCGCGCGGTTCATCCAGCAGCACACGATGGTGGCAGGCCAGGCCGAGTTCGAAGCCACCGCCCAGCGCCATGCCGTTGATGGCCACCGCAACGGGTTTGCCGCAGCGCTCCAGCGCGCGCAGCACCTGACCGCCGGGTGCGATCGCATCGATCGCCTCGGCCGCGCTGCCTCCGCTCGAGTGGAAGTCCACCAAGTCCTTCAGGTCGGCCCCGGCCATGAAGCCGCCGGCCTTTCCCGAGGTGATGACCGCGCCGCGCACGTCGGCGCGCTGCGCGATCTGCGCCACCGCCTCCCTCAGGTCGGCGGTGAAGCCCGGCGTGAAGACGTTCATCGGGCGATCGGGCAGATCGAGGCTGAGGAGGGCGACGCCGTCAGGATCTATGCTGAATCGGATGCTGGAATACATGATGGGTGATCGAAGAAGGCTCAAAGAAGACCGAGCGCTCAGACGCGCTCGATCACCATCGCAGTGGATTGCCCCGCCGCCGCGCACAGCGTCACAAGGCCCAGGCCTGCGTCGCGCCGCTCCATTTCGTCGAGCAGCGTGCCGGTCAGGATCGCACCGGTCGCGCCCAGCGGATGGCCCAGCGCGATCGCGCCGCCGTTGACGTTGATGCGCGCCGGGTCGATGTCGAAATGCCGCGCATAGCGCATCGGAACCACCGAGAAGGCCTCGTTCACTTCGAACAGGTCGATCTCGCCGATGGCCAGGCCGCAGCGCGCCAGCAGGCGTTCCGTCGCCGGCGTCGGCCCGCCCAGACTCAACAGCGGTTCGTCGGCGCAGGAGGCCGCGCCCACGATGCGCGCGCGCGGCTTCAGTCCGTTGCGTGCGCCGTAGTCGCGGTTGCCCAACAGCACCGCGCAGGCACCGTCGACGATTCCGCTCGAATTGCCGCCTGTGTGAATGGGCTCGATGCGCGACAGGTGCGGATAGCGCTGCAGCAGGATGGCCTCGTAGCCCAGCGCGCCCATGCCGGCGAAAGCCGGCTTGAGCCTGGCCAGGTCCGCGAGCGTGGTGCCGGGCCGGTTGGCCTCGTCCTTCGCGAGCACCGTGCGGCCGAGCCGGTCGCGCACCGGCAGCAGCGAGCGGTCGAAGCGTCCCTCCGTCTGCGCCACGGCCGCGCGCCGTTGGCTTTCCACCGCGTAGGCATCGATCGCGTCGCGGTCCACCTCGTCGAGCATCGCCATCAGATCGGCCGCCACGCCGTTGGGGATATAGGGGTAGCGCCGGCCCACCTCGGGGTCCGTATAGACTGCACCGCCGTCGCTGCCGATGGGCACCCGCGACATTGACTCCACGCCGCCGCCGATCACCGCATCGGCCTGCCCCGAGGCCACGAGCGCGAATCCCATCTTGAGCGTGTCGAGCGAGGAAGTGCAGAAACGGTTGAGTTGATAGCCGACCACGCTGTCGCCGTAGCCGGCCGACAGCAGCGCCGCGCGCGCTATGTCGGCGCCCTGCTCACCCACCGGCATCACCACGCCCAGCCCCACGTCCTCGATCTGCGACGGGTCGAGCGCATTGCGTTCGCGCAGCGCCTGCAGCACCTGCGTGGCCAACTGCACCGGCGTAATGGAATGGAGCGCGCCGTCGGGGCGGCCCTTGCCGCGCGGCGTGCGCAGATGGTCATAGATGAAAACGTCGTCCGTCATTCGGGATGCAACTGCCCGGGTGCGCGGAGCCACCGAAAGCAGGGAAATCAGTTTGTACGGGGCCAGTTTAGGAAGGAGAATCGGTCGCCGGAATCGTCGGAAGCGACGGAAATCCAAGGCGCTCACTCCCCCATCGCGATGCCTTCCTCAGCACCTGTGCCCTACTCTCTCCGGATTCTCGAAACCAAACTCGATCCGCCGGCTTTCGTCGCCACGCAGGTCCCACGCACTTCCATCAGCGAAGAGATCGCCGCGACTGCTGTCAAGCTGGTGCTGGTGCGCGCACCGGCTGGCTTCGGCAAGACCACCGCCATGGCGCAGATCCGCGAGCGCATGGAAACCCAGGGCATCGCCACCGCCTGGCTCACGCTCGACCGCGCCGACAACGACCTCTCGCGCTTTCTCAATTGCCTGGCCGAAGCGGTGCAGCGCCTCGGCGTCGACGAGCCCATCAACCTCGCGCCCTTCGATGCCGTGGCCGCACTCACGGCACACGACTCGCCCTTCACGCTCTTCCTCGACGACTTCGAAGTGGTGCAGGAGCCCGCCGTGCTCGGCCTTGTGCGCGAAATGGTCGAACACCTGCCGCGTCGAGGCCAGATCGTCATTGGCTCGCGCAGCCTGCCCGACCTCGGCTTGGGACGGCTGCGCGCGCGCGGCCAGCTGATCGAGATCGACACCGACCGCCTGCGCTTTTCTCTGGAGGAAACCAGCGCCTTCTTCGGACTGCGCCAGACCCACTCGCCGCGGGGCATCGCGCAGAAGCCACCGCAGGCGCTACCGGCCGAACTGCTTTTGCAACTGCACCGCAAGACCGAAGGCTGGGTCGCCGCGATCTGGCTCGCGTCGATGGCGCTGGAACGGCACGGCATTGAAACCGGCTTCATCGAGCGCTTCTCGGGCTCCGACCGCGCCGTGGCCGACTACCTCGCCGAAGACGTGCTCGCGCATCAACCCCGGGAAGTACGCGACTTCCTTCTGCGCACCAGCATCCTGCGCCAACTCGATGCCTCGGTTTGCCAGGCGCTCAACCCTCGCGGCGACAGCGTCGCCATCCTCGAGCAGCTCGCCGCCGCCAACCTGTTCCTCACGCCGGTGATCGGCGACGCCGGTGGCGAAGTCCGCGCCTGGCGCTACCACAGCCTTTTTGCCGACTTCCTGCGGGCGCAGCTCGCACGCGACCGGCCTGACGAACTTGCACGGCTGCACCTCGCAGCCTCGGGCTGGTACGAATCGCACGGCCGGCCCGTGCCCGCCATCGACCACGCCATCGAGGGCGGAGACCATCCGCACGCACTCACGCTGCTCGACAGCTATGCCGAGAAGTTCCTCGAACAGGGCCGCATGCGGCTGCTGGCACGCTGGTTCTCCGCCATTCCGGAACACCAGCTGCGCGAGCACCCCTTGCTCCAGCTCATCCGACTGTGGGCCACCTGCTTCACTCACGGCCCGTGGGACGCCATGCGGCTGCTCGAACAGTCGGGCTGCCTCGACAGTCCGATCCCCAAGGTGCGCGTCAATGCCCACACCTTGATCCCGCTGCTGCTGGCCATGCAAGACCGACACGACGAGGCCTACGAAGCCGGGCGCGAGAGCCTTGCGCGCCTGCCCACCGGGCTTGCATTCGCCGAAGGCGTGCTGCTCAACGCCATGGCCCACATCCTCGCGGTGCGCGGCGACCAGCGCGAGGCCCAGCGGCTGCTCGAGGCTGCGCGACGCAAACAAGGCAACAGCACCTTCAACCGCATGTACACCGAGTCGCTGGCCGGCATGTTCGATCTGCATGAGGGCCGGCTGCGGCAGGCCACCGCGCGGCTTCGCATGGCCGTCGACTCGACACATGCCGTGTCGTACAGCCACAGCCACGGCAACGCCTGGGCCGGCGTACTGTATGCCGGCGCCGTGTACGAGACCAACCAGCTCGAGCAGGCCGAGCACCTGCTGAACGTGTACCTGCCGCTCGCGCGCGACGTCGGCCTGCCCGACCACATGATCCTGAGCCACGTCATGCGCTCGCGCATCGCCTTTCACGCGGGCGACATCGATGCCGCCTTCCAGGCCTTGACCGAACTCGAATACCTGGGTCACCACCGCCAGCTGCCGCGCGTGGTCGCCGGCGCCAAGCTGGAGCGCGCGCACGTGCTGGGCCTGCAGGGCAACGGCCCCGCGTCCCGTGACGAGCTGCAGCGCGCCGACGATCCCGAGCTATGGCAACGCGAGCGCCGCGAGCAGCTGCCCGCGCACGACCTCGACTACCTGGCTCTCGCCCAGGCGCGCTGGGAGATTGCGTTCGGCGACGCCCGCGCGGCGCTGGGTGTGCTCGATGCCGAACTTCACGCTGCCGTGGCCTCCAACCGCAATCGCCGCGCGCTGAAGCTGCGGGTGCTGCGCGCGCTGGCCCTGCAGCGTGCGGGCGACTTGGCCACCGCCACCGCGGAGATCGGTGCCGTGCTGCAGACCGCGAGCCAGGAAGGTTTCGTTCGGCTGATCCTCGACGAGGGCCCGGCCGTGGGCACGCTGGTTCACCGCTACGCTTCCGCCGCCATGCAGCAGGAGACTAGCGATGCCGCGCCCGCGATGCGCAGCGATCCGATCCTCGCGGACTATCTACAGCGGCTCATGCAGGTACTCGGGCCGATGCCGTCACCGGGCGATGCGGAAGCACCCTCCGGCGACGCTATCAGCGAGCCGCTCACACGCAAGGAGATCCGCGTGCTGCAGTTGCTGGCCGAGGGATACTCGAACAACGCCATGGCCGAGAAGTTGTTCGTGTCGGACAGCACGGTGCGCACGCACCTGCGCAGCATCAACATGAAGCTGGATGCGAAGAGCCGGACGCAGGCGGTCGCGATTGCGCGCAAGCTGGGCGTGATTCGATAGACCCGGGGGGCGCAGGCCTCGGCCTGCGATGTCGGCGTGAGCTCCTGGTCACAATGCCCTGGAGATCACTTCTTTCATGATCTCGTTGGTCCCGCCGAAGATGCGCTGCACCCGGGCGTCGGTGTACATGCGCGCGACCATGTATTCGCTCATGAAGCCGTAGCCGCCGAACAGCTGCAGGCATTCGTCCACCACGCGGCCCTGCGCCTCGGAACCCCAGAGCTTGGCCATGGAGGCGGTGGCTGTGTCGAGCTTGCCTGCCACCAGATCTTCCACGCAGCGGTCGACGAAGGCACGGCCGACCTTGATTTCCGTGGCGATCTCGGCGAGCTTGAACTTGGTGTTCTGGAACTCCGCGATCGGCTTGCCGAAAGCCTTTCGGTCGCGCACGTAGTCGAGTGTGGCCTGGTAGGCGCCCTCCATGGTGGCGAGCGCATTCACGCCGATGATGGTGCGCTCGTAAGGCAGGTCGCTCATGAGCTGGAAGAAGCCCTGCCCTTCCTGGCCGCCGAGCAGTGCGTCGGCGGGCACATGCACGTCGTCGAAGAAAAGTTCGGAGGTGTCCTGCGCCTTCATGCCGATCTTGTCGAGAAGGCGGCCTACGCGGTAGCCCTCGCAGCCCTCGGTCTCGACGATCAGGATCGATGTGCCCTTGGCGCCTTTCGTGGGGTCGGTCTTGGCCACCACGAGAACCACGCCGGCCAGGAAACCGTTGGTGATGAAGGTCTTGGAGCCACGGATGCGGTAGCTGCCGTCCGGTTGCTTCTCGGCGCGGGTGCGCACGCCCTGCAAGTCGGAGCCGGCGCCGGGCTCGGTCATCGCGATGGCGCCCACCAGCTCGCCGCGTGCCATGCGCGGCAGGTAGCGCTGCTTCTGCGCTTCGGTGCCGTGGTTGAGGAAGTAGTGCGCGACGATGGTGTGCACCGAGCTGGCCATGCCGGTGAGGGCCCGTCGCGCCTTCTCCTCGTAGAAGACGGCCTCGTGGCGGAAGTCGCCGCCGGCGCCACCGTAGGCCTCGGGGATGTCGGAGCACAGCAGGCCGAGCGTGCCGGCCTTGCGCCATACCTCGTGGCCGACATGGCCGCGCTTGCGAGCCTCCTCGTCGTGCGGGATCAGTTCAGTCTCGACGAAACGCACCACGTTGTCGCGGTACAGCTCCAGTTCGTCGTCGCTCCACGAGCGGCGGAAATCGATAGCCATGGGGGTCCTTCTGTTCCTTGAGTGGGGATTGGGTGCGGTGCGCCCGCTCAGGCGATGCGGCGTTCCTTGCCAGCCCAGAAGGTCTCGCGCAACTGGAATTTCTGCACGTCGGGACTGCGCTGCGCTGCGAGATGCAGCGCCTGGGTGAGGAATGTTTGCGGTTGCATGATCGTGGCACTTTCGGTGCGTGGATGCGTGGGGGGGTGGGCGCCTGTGCGCCTGCCGGGGCCGGTCGGCCGGCGGCGTCAGCTCGGCTCGGTCGCCGGCACGACAGCGCCCCATCGCCGCAGCAGCGCCTCGCCGTCGTCGGGCGCCGTCGCCGGCGGCGTGACCGGCGCAGTGCGGCTGAAGCGTGGCGCGGGCGCGGGTTGCACCACGCCCCCTACGTTCGCGAACGTGCCTCGCGCCACGTTGTGCGGATGCTGCGGGGCTTCGTCCCAGTCGAGCACGGGCGCGAAGCAGGCGTCGCTGCCTTCCAGCAGCACGCACCACTCGTCGCGTGTGCGTGTTCGGAATACGTCGGCCATGCGCAGCTTGAGCAGCGGCCAGCGCGCGACGTCCATCTGGGCGTCGAACGCAATGTCCTCGGCGATGCCGCACCGTTCGCGCAGCAGCGCGTAGAACTGCGGCTCGATGGCGCCGATGGCCACGTGCTTGCCGTCGGCGCAAGCATAGGTGTCGTAGAAGTGCGCACCGCCGTCGAGCATGTTCTCGCCGCGCTGGTTGCTCCACTGTCCGGCCGACTTGAAGCCGTACATCATGGCCGACAGCAACGCGGCGCCGTCGGTCATGGCGGCGTCGACCACCTGCCCCTGTCCAGAGGCCTTGGCCTCATGCAGCGCGGCCAGCAGCCCGAAGGCCAGCAGCATGGCACCGCCGCCAAAGTCGCCCACGTAGTTGAGGGGCGGCACCGGCGCCTCGCCCGAGCGGCCAATGGCATGCAGCGCGCCGCTGATGGCGATGTAGTTGATGTCGTGGCCCGCCGCGTGCGCGAGCGGGCCGTGCTGGCCCCAGCCGGTCATGCGGCCGTAGACGAGGCGTGGGTTGCGCGCATGGCATTCGGCGGGCCCGAGCCCGAGGCGCTCCATCACACCGGGTCGGAAGCCCTCGATCAGCACGTCGGCCCGTGCGATGGCGTCAAGGACGGTTGCAGCGGCGCCGGGCGCGCGCAGGTCGACCTCCCAGGTGCTGCGCCCGCGCGCGAGGATGTCGTGGGCGTCGTGCCGCGTGCCGGGACGGGTGATGCGGAGCACCTCCGCGCCCATGTCGGCGAACAGCATTGCGCAAAAGGGACCAGGGCCGATGCCGGCCATCTCGACGACCCGAAGTCCATTCAGGGGTCCTGCCATGTGTGTGTTTCTCCTGTGGCGCACGCGTGGCGGCCTGTTGTGTGCGGGCATCTTGGCGCGGGGGCGCCCGCGTCGCATCGTCCAAAGCGACGAAAGCGGCGCGGGGCGCGCGCTCGAAGGCGTTGCGCGTCAGGGCGCGCAGCGCGGCTTCGTCCTTCCGTCGGCTCGCCGGATCGAAGTTGGTACCCAAACGGGCCAACGGCGCTACACGCGAATCCGAAGTTATCCTTTTGACGAAACAGCCTGCGCCTGTTCCCAAGCTAGATCCGCGACACGCGCGAAACGATCCCCCATGGCCTGCGCATCGCTGCTGGACGCCGTCCCGCGTGCCGCACGGCCCTTGATACCGTGCAGGATCGCCGCGAAGCGGAACATGTTGAACGCGATGTAGAAGTCCAGATCGGCGATGCCGTCGCGCCCCGTGCGTTCACAGTAGGCCGCGACATAGTCCGCCTCGCTCGGGATTCCGTGAGCCGCCAGATCAATACCCGAGATGCCCCCCAGGATGTCCGGCGGCATGCGATACATCATCACGTGATAGGAAAAATCCGCCAGCGGATCACCGAGCGTGGAGAGTTCCCAGTCCAGCACGGCGAGAACACGCGCCTCTGTCGGGTGGAAGATCATGTTGTCCGCGCGGAAGTCCCCGTGCGTGACCGTCGTTTCGTCCGCGGCAGGGAGATGCGCCGGCAGCCATTCCGCCAGACAGTCCATGGCCGAGTGGCGTCCGGCCATGTCGTCCGCGCGGTATTGCTGCGACCAGCGGTCGATCTGCCGCGCCACATAGCCGCCCGTGCGACCGTAGTCGGCCAGCCCGATGGCAGAAGGGTCGAGCCTGTGCAAGGATGCCAATGTCGCATTCATCGAATCGAAATACTCGAATCGGCTCGCAGGTGGCAGGTCGGCAAAGCTCGCGTCCCAAAAAATCCGCCCCTCGATCAAGTCCATCACGAAGAACCAGCTGCCGATCACGCTATCGTCCGTGCACAGGCCGTGAACGACAGGGACGGGGAAACCTGTCTTGCCCAGGGCGGTCATGACACGCGCTTCGCGCTCCACGGCGTGCGCGCCCTTCACCAAGCCACCGGGCGGCTTGCGCCGCAGGACGTAGGCGCGGCTCGGCGTGCGCAGCCGGTAGGTCGGATTCGATTGCCCGCCCTTGAACTGGTCGACCTGAAGCGGTCCCTCGAACCCTGGGACGTGCGCCTGCATCCATCGGCTGAGGGCATCCTCGTCAATCCGATGCTGCTCTCGAACGGGAATGGTGTCCTGCGAGATGGTCATGCCTTGCCTGCCGATTGCAGTTCCAGCGCATCGCGCTTGATCTTCTTGGCCAGCGACCATTTGTGCACCTCGGTCGGGCCGTCATAGATGCGGAACGCCCGGACCTCGCGGAAGATCTGCTCGACGATGCTGTCGCCCGTCACGCCGGACCCACCCATCACCTGCATGCAACGATCGGCGACCCTGAACAGGGCATCGGCCACTGCGACCTTGGTCATCGAGCTTTCCGCGGTGGCCAGGGAACCCGTGTCGAGTACGCCCGCACACCAGTCCACCATCAGAGCCGACTGCTGCAGGTCAATCAGGTTGTCGGCCAGCATGAAGCCAACACCCTCGTGGTCGATCAGCAACTTGCCGAAGGCCTTGCGCGTGGTGGCGTAGCGTGTTGCGATCTCATGCGAACGCGTTGCGCCGCCCAGCCAGCGCATGCAGTGCGAGAGGCGCGCTGGCGAGAGCCGCACCTGCGCATAGCGAAATCCCTCGTCGACCGCGCCGAGCACTTGGTTCTGATGCACGCGCAGGTTGTCGATCAGCACCTGCGCATGCCCGCCGGGCATGGAGCTGTCGATGGTGTCGAGCACGCGCTCGATCCGGACGGCGGGATGCGGGAGATCGACAAGGAACATCGTGGCCTGGGCGCGCTCGCCCTCTCCCGTCCGCGCCATGACGATCCCGACGGAGGCGCCCTTGGCGCCAGTGATAAACGTCTTGCGGCCGTTGATGACCCATTCGTCACCGTCGCGGACAGCCTTGGTCTGCAGCATGGAGGGGTCGGAGCCCGCTCCACCCTCAGACGCAGGCTCCGTCATCATGAATGCGGAACGTGCCCCGCCGGCCACCAGTGGTTCTAGAAAGCGCTTGTTCTGCGTGGGTGTGCCGATCTTTCCCAACAGGTACATGTTGCCCTCGTCGGGCGCCATGGTGTTGACCGCCACCGGCCCGAGCGGCGAAAGCCCCGAGCGCTTGAGGACCGCGGCTGTTTCAAGCTGGCTCAGGTGCGTCCCGTCGGGAAGGATGTGCGGTGTCATCACGCCGGCCACCCGTGCCTTGCCGCGCAGTTCCTCCACCAGATCCTCGCTCGGCCCGTGCGAGGCGCAGCGTTTGTCGCCTTCGTAGGGAATCACGATCTCGCGCACGAAACGCTCGACGCGATCGGCAATGGCGCGACTTCGCTCGGTGGGGCTGGGGGTGTGCATGCTTGTCTCCTGCAAAGTGCTAGAGGGTACCAACCAGATGTCCGCCATCCACTGCGAGCACCGAACCGGTCATGTAGCGCGCCGCATCGGATGCCAGCAACAGCAACGGAGCGTCCAGGTCCTCGAGCTGGCCGAGCCGACGCTGCGGAATGCGCGCGACCAACGCCTTGCCCGCGTCCGTTTGCCAGAACTCCCGGTTGAGGTCTGTCTCCAGGTAGCCCGGCGCAAGCGCGTTGACCCGAATGCCATGGCGCGCCCATTCGAGCGCCAGCGTCTTCGTGAGCTGGATGACGCCGGCCTTCGAGACGGCATAGGACACAACGCCACCTGCCTGGCGGACGCCCAGGATGGAAGCCACATTGACAATGCTGCCGCCGCGGCGTGCGCGCATGCCGGGTGCAATCGCCTGGGCTACAAAGAACATGCCCTTGAGGTTGATGTCGAGTACTGCGTCCCAGTCGTCTTCGCTGCACCCGAGCGCGGAACCTTCGCGGACGATCCCGGCGTTGTTGATGAGGATGTCGATCGCGCCCGCCTCGTCGACCAACCGGGCTCGCGACGAGGCGTCTGCCACGTCCAGCGCGATCGTCGAAACGCGGTCGCCACCTATTGCCCTGGCAAGAACTTCAAGGGCATCCAATCGCCGCGCCGCAATGACGACATGGGCGCCGTGCGCTGCAAGCAGGCGTGCGAAGTGTGCACCAAGCCCACTGGAAGCACCGGTCACGAGCGCGCGTTTGCCGGCGAGTAGGCTGGAACTTGCTGTCATTTGAGGTCTAGGAAAAAGTCGACAAGGCCACCAGTCACGCGGGCCCACAGGATCACAGGGGCAATCGCTCCTGCAGCCATGGCACCAGCTTGGCCATCTGTTCCAGGGCACCGGCGTTGTCTGCTTCGCCCTCGTCGGGTTCGAAGTAGTGCAAGGCGTTGGGGAAGTCGAGGTAGGTCTTGTCCTTGCTCGCCAAGGCGTCGAAGATGGGCCTGGAGTGCGTCTCGGGATAGACATCCATGTCGCGTCCGGCATGAACCACCACCACCGGCTCGGTAATGGCATGGCCGTTCCTGAGCAGGTTGGCGTTGCTGGAAAGGCCCGACCAGGTGGACAGCCAGGCATCTGGCGTCTGCACGCGGCCGAAGCCGGCGATCTGGAAGTTCATAAGGTCCGGCCGGTCGCTCAACAGGCAGCCGTAGCCCCGGTTGCTCGGGTCCAGCGTCGCGTCCACATAGTTCAGATTGGCCATGGTGCGGTAAGTCGTCATCACTGGCTGAAAGGCCATGCGCTGCAGGGTGGCGCGCTGGTGCGCGGCGGGCAGGCGCTCGAATGCCGGGTTGGTACGCGTGGCTTCAGCATCCATCTGCTCGGCAATCATCGCCCGGGCGCGCGCGTCGATACGGGCCACTCGGGCCACCTGCGCCGAGCGGTAGCGCTTGATGAATTCGGGGTCGTAGCGCGACCAGTCCGGTGCCGGCACGAAGCCGTTCGCCGGGTCGTACATGTCCAGCGAGGAGTCTGTGAGAAAGGGGTTCCCCTCGTCCACCACCGACGGGTCGATCACTTCGTTCATGATCAGTCCCTGGCCCGCGTGGGCGGCCGTGATCATCATGGCGTCGAAGGGCGGCATGACGGCGGTGGGCAGAGCGGTCGGACGGCCGCCCGGCGTGAGCTTCAGACGCTCGTCACCCGGCAACTTGGCCTGCGCCTGATAGAAGGCACCCAGCGAGCCGCCGCCTGAGTTGCCGAGCCATACCACCTTCTCCACGCCTCTCTCCTCCTTGAGCCAGCGCACATAGGCCGCAATGTCCAGGATGATCTGCTCGTGGATGCAGGACATGTCGTTGCCCAGCGTGCGGACGTTGGCGCCCATGCAGGCATAACCGGCGCGCAGCAGGGCCGGGAACGCATAGTGCTGCGAAAAATCGACGCGCGGATGAGCTGCGATCACGGCCACACGCGGGCGCGGGTTGTTCCTGGGCGTCCAGTACAGGCCGCGCACCTGCGTGCCATCGTGCGCGTAGACGGTGGACTGGGTGCAGGTCGCGAAGTCTTCAACGGGTTCGCGAAACTTGATCCAGGTGCCGCGCCAATAGGTCTTGGAAAGAAGTCGAAGGCTCATCTTTGTACTCGTGGTTAAACATCGGAGGGAGGCTGCGATCCACCTTGTCATCCGGAAGTGGCGGGCTGTCGCACTGTAGTCTTCGATCGGGCCCGACACCATCGTCGCTTACGACGGTTGCCAAGAATTTCCGCCTCACTTTGGACAGCCAGCCAGCTTTGTCGCGACCTTGATGCCGGCCGAGAGAATGCTTGCGCATCCAAGAGAATTGAATCCCAGCAGCGCCACGCAGTTCCCCCAGCAGCTCAGCCCTTTCTCTTCAAATCGCTGACTAACTCTCCACGACTCGTTCAGAAGACATGGCGAATGCCAAAGTCGTAACCCATGGACTTGTCCGGTACGGCGCTGCCGGGACTGCCAGGAACACGACCGGTATAGAAAGTCGGGGCACCAACTGACGATACCGACAAAGAAGCCCCGTTCTTATTTTCGATATACACAGCCGAAGCGTACAGCGCTGTGCGCTTCGAAAGGTTATATACGTAACCCAGGGCCACCTGATCGGCCTTTGGATTGGGATTTAGTCCGGTGATGTTGAGATTCACGTTGGTGTACCTGACAGCTGAATATGCAGCACGAATCAGGCCCGGGCCAATCGGCACGGTCACTCCGAGCACCACGCCGTTCGCACCCGGTTTCGTCAGTCCGAACGGATTGAGCTTGTTTATTGCAAGATCGGTCTTCTGCTTGTTGTTCGAATATTCACCGAACACCTTGACAACATCGAAATCATACGAGGCACCGACATTCACAATACTGAGCGCAGTCGTACTTCCGGCATAGAAGTTCGAAGCGACCGTACTCTTCGCAAGCCCCACCGCGACATCCAGCGCACCACGGGCGTAGCCGAAACGGCCGCCATAGTATCCGCCAGCACGCGCATTATCCGGGACGAGTACGAGCGCCGGATTGGCCACAACCGCAGGAACACCAGGAGGGGTGAGGCCGCCCGGATCGTAGCTGGTCTTCTCATCGAAGGCGTACATGACCTGTCCGTAGAATCCCCCCAAATTCGGCGGCAAGAAATAGGCGATGGAGTTAGAAGCTCGAACGTAGTTCATGTTCTTTTCGAAGCCACTGTTGGGCACACCGAATGCGACACCGCCGTTCGCCGTATACACCAAACTCGCGCCGACGCCCAGATTGCCGAACGGGTCGAATACTGCGTCGTTCCAGTAAGTAGGCACTACGTCACGGCCAAGACGAAATTCGCCAAAAGCCCCTGACAAACCTACAGTTGCCCGGCGATTGAACATGAAAGCGCCACCTGCACCTGCACCATTCCCTGTATCGGGTGACAAACTACCTTCTAGCCAGAAATTTGCAGCCAAACCACCCCCGAGGTCCTCAGTTCCTCGAAAGCCGAGACGACCGGCGGTTAAACCGCCAGTCGACATCTGAGTCTTCGTGGTGTTGACAGTCACGCCGGTGGGCGTCTCTGATTGATTCTTGTAACCGCTGACGGCGACATCAAGGACGCCGAATACGGTGACGGTTGACTGGGCGGAGGCTGCGCCAACCGCGGCCAACCCGGCCAAGCACAAAAGGCCTTTTTTCATCGAAAGTCTCCAGTAGTTAATTTCTAAGGCGTCGCGATGAGTTCACGCTCGCCGGAGGCGTGGTGCATCAGCACCGTCAGCCTCCCGGTCGTGAATCGCAAGCGCGTGGGATACGCGTTGGCGGACGTCGTACGGCCCTTCGGCCGTATCCGCGTTGGCCCGTGACTAGTCGAAGGTGACGCCGGATCGCTTCACCAACTCGGCCCAGCGGGCGGTGTCCGTCTTCATTCCCGACAGGAATGTCGGACCATCGGCCCAATTGAGGACGATATCCATCGAATCCAGCTTCTTGGCCATTTCCGGAGTGTCCAGGATGGCCTTGATCTCGGTCGTCAGGCGCGTCGTGATCGCCGGCGGTAGCTTGGCCGGACCCATGAAGCCGTACCAGCCGATCCAGTTGAAATCCTCGTAGCCCTGCTCGAGAAACGTGGGCAGGTTAGGTAGCGAGGCGGCGCGACGGGTCGCGCTGATGCCCAATGGCACAAGCTTGCCGCTCTGGACAAAGGGGCGCGCCGTCGAGACGGTGAACAGCGCGATGTCGATCTGGCCGCCCATCATGTCTTGGATTGCAGGCGCTTCGCCCTTGTAGGGCACGCTGAGCATGTTCAGTTTCCGGCTCTTGTTGAAGGCCTCCAGCACCACCTGTGGGCCGCTGGCCGTGCTGCCGAACGTCCACTCCTTGCCGGGCGCGTTCTTCACCAGATCGGCCGCCGACTTGATGCCTAGCGCGGGGCGGGCGACCAACATGGTAGAAGCCGCACCGACTCGCGCAATCGGCGTGAAGTCCGCGATGGGGTCATAGCCGGCGTTCTTGTACTGGATCGGGACTTGAATGTGCTGCGTGAGCGTAAACAGCAGCGTGTAGCCGTCGGAGGGTGCGTGTGCAACGGCCTGCGTGGCGATGATGCCATTGGCCCCGGGTCGGTTGTCGATGACCACGGGCTGACCCAGCCTTTCTGCAAGGCGCGTCCCGAACTCTCGCAACATGACATCGCCGGCGCCGCCGGGGACCTGTGGCGTGACGATCCGAATGGCCCGCGAAGGCCACGGCCCGGATTGCGCCGATGCGAGCAAGGGTAGCGCAACGAGCGCCAGTGACAGTGCCTGTACGAGTATGCGCCGCTTCATATCAATCTCCTGTTCTAGTAATGAAATATCCGACCGCAGCCGCGTCAGGCCGCCGTAAAACCCGCGTCGATCGTCAGCACGCTGCCGATCGCCGAAGCTGCGCCGGGCGAGCACAACCAGAGGATGCCGGAAGCGATTTCCTCGGGCGTGCTGTAGCGCCCCAGCGGATATCTGGCGCCGCCGTTGGAAGGGGGACCGCCGGCAAAGGACGCGACGATGCGTTCCGCCATCGGCGTTTGAATGCCGGATGGGCACACGACATTCACACGCACGCCGCGACGGGCGTATTGAAGCGCAGCACTGCGGGTCAAGCCGATGACGGCATGCTTGGATGCACCATAGATGGGTGATCGTGCGGAACCTACGAGCCCGGCGCCGGAAGACACATTGACCACCGATCCGCCGCCCTGCTGCCGCAGCATCTGCCGAATCTGCGCGCGCATGCAATGCCAGACACCGCGGACGTTGACGTCCATGGTGTGGTCATACAGCGCATCGTCTTCTTCCAGCAGTTCGCGGGTCGCTCCTTCGACACCGGCCGAATTGACTGCACAGTCAAGCTGACCCCACGTCGCCACCGTCTTGTTGACTGCTGCTCCCACCTGGGCGCCCTGTGTGACATCGCAAGGCAGCACGAGCCCCTGGCCGCCCGCTTGCTGAACTGACAGCAGCGTCTGGGCACAACCATCGGCGTCGCGGTCCACCAACGCCACGCGAGCGCCGCCAGCCACAAAGGCCAGGGCAGTGGAGCGACCGACACCCGACGCTGCGCCAGTCACGAAGGCCACTTTTCCTGCAAAGTCCATGTTGATTTCTTTCGCTCTGAAAATGTCAGGAGCCGCCTTGCCCCACCACGACCTCGCTGACCTGTCGCAACGGTGCGATATCGGTGTAGTTCGCGACGTCGTCCCGGATCACAGCCGCGTGCGGCCCGAATCCTGCATGGAATGTCTCCAGCGATTCGCTGTAGAGATGCGCAATGGCGACGTAGATTGGCGGTGTGCCCGGCGCGCCGCTGGATACGCCCTTGTCAATGCTGTATCGAATGAGCGATGCACCCATCTTGTGCTGGACCATCGGCAGATGCTTGTCTCGGTAATAGGCGTGGTCGAACCGCGCATCGGGCTGATACGGATACATGATGCTGACTTTGATCACCGGGTCTCCTTGGAGTGGTCGTTCAGGAGAAGAAGTCTATGCAGCGCCGCGCGCATCCGCATCGTCGGTTACGACGGATTTGATGGCACCTACTGGGTTCTTTCGCGGTAGTGACGCGGAGCCCATGAAGCCAGGCCGCTGTCTGGCGCTCAAAGGTCGGCCAGCACCGGCAAGGTCTTGATCGCCCAACGGTGCATTGGTGGCGTGATCGTTTGAACTGGCCTTTGCGGATGCGATGCAGCAACTCGGTGCCGGCGATCGTCACTGCCGCGCGATCGAAGATCTTGAAGCCGAGCATCGGCTTGATACGTGATTTCACGTTTCGATGGTTCTGCTCTATTCGGTTGTCCAGGTATTTCGACGATCGCAGTCGCGTGTCTTTCCAGCGAGAGTTCTGCTCGGGCAATTCCCGCACCGCGCGATACGAGGCAGCGTAGCCATCGAGAGTGATGCTTACCGGACCCCGCCCTTGAGTCTTCAGCGCCTTTCGAAAAGAAGGCCGTGGCCGCCTTCACATCGCGTTTGGCGCTCAGCCGAACATCGACTGCCACAGCCTACCGGAGGCGCGATTTGCACCAGAACCAGTTCGAGCACGCTTTTCCAATGAGAGGCAGCACGAACTTTCAGGGCGCCAAGGCCACATCCTGGTTCGATCCGGCTGATTCGAGCAAAGCCAGGCAGACACCCAGCGTGGCCCGCGCCCATCGGCCGTCGTGCAGCGCAGGCACACCGCCCACCACAGCGTCGTACAACTCGTCAATGACCTCGAAGCGGGGCACTCGGGGGACGTCAAGCGGCCGGCGCTCCTTCTTCCGGTCATCGTAGACCCAGACGCAGTCGGGAAGCGGCCGCACGTCGCCGCGCTCGCACGACACCACGATGGGCCCGAAATGTTGGTGCCAGGCTTGCGAACCATCGGGTGCTGCGGCGACATAGCCAGCGCCCCCATAGGTCCCCGAGGCCTTGAGGCGCGCTTCCTCACTCGGAGAATTCACGGCGGCGAGCTTGCGTCGTGCCGCGCCGTAGGCGTCGGGAGACTTTTCGACGCCCATTTCGCCAATCCATCCGCACCATTCGTCCGAGTCGAAATGGCCGTAGCCGTTGTAGCTGAGGCTGGCAAAGGCACCACCCTCGAACCACAGCAGGGCGGAATAGGCGCCTTGCGTAGGGCGCGCCGGATCCCAGTCGCCCGTGACGGCTCGCACACGGGCCACGGGCGCGCCCGCGAGCAATCGCACAACGTCGACCTGGTGCGCAGCCTGGCTGAACACCACGCCACCGCCATCCTCGGTGCGCAGCTCCTCTGGACGGCGAGGTCGGTAGAGGAAGTCGGTGTAGTTGAGTGCATGGATCATGCGCACTCGGCCAAGTTCACCGCTCGAGACGACATCGCGCGCCCGCAAGTAAGGTGTGTCGAAACTGTGGCAGTGACCAACGATCAAATGAACGCCCGCTTCGCGGCAGTGTTCGATCATCGAGTCGCATTCGGCCATCGTGAGCGCCATGGGCTTCTCGACCAGCACATGCTTGCCGTGCCTGGCCGCGATACGAGTTTGCTCGGCATGGAACTGGTGCGGACTGGCGATATAGATCGCCTCGACTTCCGGGTTGGCCGCCAGGCCCTCGATGTCCGCGTAGGCCGGGGCATCGAAATCCGTCGCGAATCGGGACCGCGCTTCCTCGCGCGGGTCGCAGGCGGCGACGAGTCGGACGCGGCGATCGCGCTGAAGGGTCGGTAACATCAGCGTGAAGGCACGGCCAAGTCCGGCCACACCGAGTCGGAGTTCGCGATCCGGTGTCACAGGTCGAGCACCAACTCGGCAGACCTGGCCCGCGAGACGCAGATCATGATCTGGCTTTCCATTTCCTCGGGCATCAGCACCATGTCGCGGTGGTCGGCCTCGCCACCGAGCAGCCCGGTACGGCAGGTGCCACAGGTGCCGCTCTCGCACGACGACGCAGCGTTGCACCCGTGATCGCGCAAGACGGTCAGGATCGACTTGCCGACCGGCACCTCGAACTCGCCACCCGTGCGAGCCAGCTTCACCGTGAAGGGCTCGTCGTCCGGACGAACACCCCCGCCTTCGTTGAAGCTTTCGAAATGCACATTGGCCGGCGACCAGTGGCCGGTCATGTCACGCACAGCTTCCATCAGCGGACGCGGGCCGCAGCAGTACACGTGCGCCGTGTTCGGCTTCTCCAGGGTGGGCCAGAGATCGAAAACTCGACCAGAATCACCCAGGGAGTGATGGATGCGCACCTGCTTCTTCAGCTCGGGTTGACCCAGTTCGTCAAGGAAGGCCGTGGCCTCAGGCAAGCGTGTCAGGTAGAGCAGTTTCCACGGCGCCGGCGCCAGCTCGCCGAACGATCGAATCATCGACAAGATGGGTGTGATGCCGATCCCTCCTGCGATGAAGAGGTAGCCCTTTGCGTTCTCTACCAGCGGGAATGCGTTCGAGGGCAGCGACGTAGGCAGCGTATCCCCTTCATGGACTTCTTCGTGCATGCAGATCGAGCCGCCTTGACCCGCGACGTCTCTCTTGACGGCGATGACGTACCGATTGCGCTCTGCCGGGTCGTTGCACAGCGAGTACTTGCGCATCAGGCCATTGGGCACCTGCACCTTGACGTGCGAGCCGGGCGTGAACGGCGGCAAGTCGCTGCCATCGGCCTGCACCAACTCGAAGCTGCGGATTCCTTCAGCGACGTCGTACGCGCGAGCGACGCGCAACGGCATCTGGGTGTCGGAGTGTGTCTGAGGCGTGGTCACGGCGGTGCCTTATTCGGCTTTCAGCTGAGCGCGCGCGGCGGCATCGGTCACGCGCTGCTTCTCGCTTCGCAACGCCTCTGCAAGTTGCTCGGGCGTGCTCCCCACGGGGTCGACGCCGGCAAGTCGCAACTGCTCAATAATGTCCGGCCGCTTGACGATCTTCGCGATCTCGTTGCTGACCCTGGCAATCGCATCGTTCGGCGTGCCTTTCTTTGCCAGAACCGCGACGTTGAACGCGAAGTCAAAACCTGGAATCTTTTCAGCCAACGCCGGCATCTGCGGGGCCAGCGGGGAGCGCGTCGGGGAGTTGGTGGCCAGGAGGCGAGCCTGCCCGGACTTGACGAATCCCATCAGCGATGGTGGGGAGGCGAACACCATGTCGACCTGGCCACCAATCATGGCGGGTACCGAATTTGCGCTGCCTTTGAATGGCACATGCGTCATGACGATACCGAAGCTCGCGTTCATGGCCTCTGCTGTCAGATGATGGATGCTCCCCGTGCCTGCGGAGCCGTAGTTGAGCGCGCCCGGCTTGGCCTTTGCCAAAGCGATGAGCTCGTCGAGGTTGTTGGCTTTCACGCTCTGATTGACAACAAGGAACAGCGGAGCCTTGCCGACCAACGACACCGGAACGAAGTCCGTCGCTGCGTCGTAGCTCATCTTCTTGGTCAGAAGCGGCGTGATCGACAGCATCGGGCCATCGGTCACCAGCAGCGTATAGCCATCGGCCGGCACCTGCATGAGCGTTGCGGCAGCGACGGCGCCGCCAGCGCCCGGCTTGTTCTCGACGAAGACCGATTGCCCCAACGCTTCTCCAAGCGGTCGGGAGAGCACACGCGCCACGGTATCGGGCAAGCCTCCCGCTGAGTAGGGAACGACCAGCTTGATAGGGCGACTGGGATAGGTCTGCGCATGTGCCACCGGTCCGGCGGCGAAACATGCGGCGTAGGCCAGGAGGGACCAGGCAATGGTTCTGCGGTTCATGGCGCTTGTCTCTTGTGCTTGTTTCAAATGCTGTAGGTCTCGTATGTAGCCGGGTGGAAGAGCTCGCTCACCGGCACCAGCCTGGACGAAAGGCCTTGCTCGTGATGGCTTCGAACGAATGTCTCCAGCGTTCTGCTTGCCGCGGCAACGCCGTAGGACCAGAAATCCTCACCCATCGTCTCGCGCGCCGCCTGTAGCTGCTCCTCGACGAACGGCAGCGTGACCTTGGTGGCCGAAGTGTCCGAGAGCAGTTGCAGCGCCGCGGCCTTGGACTGCGTGAAAGCCTTGACGACCGCGGCGGGAAGCCAGGGATGCTTCGCCGCCAGCTCTTTGCGGATCGCCGCCACGTGCATGATGGGAAAGACGCCGGTGCGCTTGTAGTAGTCCTTGGCCACGGCTGTGGGATCGTCGAAGAGCCATCCGATGTTCGGGTTCTCGAGCGCTGCCCGACTGGGCGGACGCGGCGCCATGAAACCGTCAATTTCGCCCCGGTCGAGCATCTGCGAAATCGTTGCGCCTTCCGGAGCCTGTTCGATGCGAATGTCGCCAGGGAGCTGCAGCTTGATCTTTTCGGGACGCCCGGGGGTCTCGATGCCGCCGCGGACCCATGTCACATCAGCGGGATGAATGCCGTAGTCGTCCTGCAAGATCGCACGCGCCCATACGTTGGCCGTGAGCTGGTATTCAGGCAGGCCGATGCGCTTGCCCTTCAGATCCGCAGGTTCGCGAATGCGGTCCTTGCGGACATAGATGGACGTGTGACGGAATGCCCGCGAGAGGAAGACCGGCAGCGCGATGTAGGGACATTCGCCTCTCGAGTGCTTGACGAGATAGCTGGAGAACGAGAGCTCCGTGATGTCGAAATCGACGCTGCGCATCGCACGGAAGAACATTTCCTCGGGATTGAGGAGCATGTACACGGGGTCGACACCGTCGATCTGGACGCGCCCGTCATAGAGAGCACGGGTGCGGTCGTAGTCGCCCATCGCAACGGAGAGTTGAAGCTTGCTCATCGAATTCACCCCTTCACGGAATAGGACGGTTCGAGTTCGGGCTTTTCAAGTCCGTCCTGCCAGATGTAGCGTGCTTCGTAGCTGCGCCAGTCGGTGGTCTTGGGAACGATGGCCTGAAATGCACAGACGGTTGGCGTGGCCGCTTCGGCTCCCGTGCCGATGGCAGGGGCACCTTGCTCGAAGGCGCGTACTGCCTCGAGCATCTGCTTGCGGAACTCGACGATCGCGAGATCGCTCGCGCCCAGACGGTCATGGGTGCGGTCGGCAATGGGGCCCATGGTCAGCCACATCGCGACATCCTGATTGGGGAAGCCGGTGATGCCTGTGAAATTGCCCGCCTTCATGGCGTTGCGGTCCTGCCAGAACTTGTTTTCCTCGGTGCGCAGCGGACGGTAGCTTTCGTCAAGATCGATGCCTACCGTCTGGCGCAGGAACTTGCGCCAGGTGGCAGTCTCCGGTGTCTGCGCAGGGTGACCCCAGGCGATGAAATAGAACGCCGTGTTCGTGTCGTCCATCGGAACGTTGATGTTGGCAACGTTGTAGAGATTGTTGGGCGGTATCAGGGCGGTCGCGGGGGCGACGAAGACCGTCGAACGCACATAGTCATTGGCCGCGGCGTTTGTGAGGGGTCGACGCAGCGCGGCATAGCGGAAGCCGTAGCCGGTGCGCTGTACTTGCATGCGCGGCGCCTTGTCGGTGGATGGACGCAGCCAGGTCTTCTCGGTGGCCTTGGCGCTATCGACGCGCGCAGGAACCATGTCGGACGAGTGAAGACTGGAACTGTGTGCCGAGTCGATGGCGCCTTCGAGAATCTGCGCCCAGTTGCACGGCAAATGAACCTTGGCGATGCTCACCCGTGTGTCTGCCGTCGGCGCCCAGGCCGGTGGCTCGAAAGACGGCATGGTCTCTTTCGGGCCCATGTAGGCCCATACCATGCCACCCCATTCCTTCACCGGGTAGGCCGTGTGCTTGACCTTCTCTGCCATGCCACTGGCTGCCGGCTCCGAAGCCATCTCGAGGACATTGCCGTCGACGTCCATCTTCCAGCCGTGGTAGAGGCAACGCAGGCCGCCCTCCTCGTTGCGGCCGTACACCAGAGATGCACGTCGATGCGGACAGCGCTCGTCCATCACACCGACGCGGCCGTCGCTGTCGCGAAACACGACCAGGTCTTCTCCGAACACGCGTGCCTTCACCGGCGTGCCATCCGGTTCCCCGACCTCCTCCTGCAGGCAGACGGGCGTCCAGTGGCGGCGCATCAATCGGCCCATCGGGGCCTGGCCCTCGACACGGCAGAGCAAATCGTTTTCTTCGGGGGTCATCATGGTCGACTTCTCAAGGTGGTTGAACTAGCTGGCCGATTCGGCCGTGGACTTTCGGCCCATGCGCAGCACCAGCGGCTTGGCGCCGTATCGCAGCTTGCATAGCCAATGGGACAGGGCGGAATCGAGATGCTGGACATGCGCGGGGAACCAGGACGCCAGTTCGTCGGCCAAGCGGCGGGCGACCTCGACATCGCCATGGGTCAGGCGCCTCTTGACGCCGCCCAGACTCGAGAGCACGGCTTCATGCTCTTTGATGTGGCAATCGCGCGGAGGAAAAGCCGTGTCCAGCATCAATGCGTTCTCGGCTGCGAAATGCTTCGCGGCGTGCGCCAACACCTCGTCGAGCGCAAGCGCCAGGTCTTCGTCACGCGCGCTTTGCAGGCGGCCGATGCACTCGGCGAGCACCGCGTGCTCATCATCGATGCCGATGTTCCCAAGCAGCAGCGAGTCTGACCAGGCGAGTGGTGGTGAGATCGTGGAGTTCATGTGGGGGAGCAACGGTTGCACTCGGATTCGCGGCATTATTTTGTTAGGCGTCTAAGTATTTTAGGTGCGCGCCCTTTCCCTTCACAATCCCGTTGTCTTGGTGTTTTCCCTAGTATTATTAGCCGTCTAACTATTTTTCGTGTCGATTGGGAGACGCTGGTGCTGCCGGAGACAGTCTCAAAAGGGCCTCGAGATTCGGGGGTGGCGGCACGCGAGAACGCCGTACCGCCTGGTCGGACGATGCGGTGTAGAGTGGTTTTCCCCGACACGGCGTGCCGTCTCCTTGCTTGAACAAGAGATCGAGAAGCTCAGCTTTGCGATTGACCACCTGCACCGACTGATGCACGGCGCCCGCAGCGAGCAGTTCACCGAACCATCAAACGCATCGTGCGACCGGTGCCCGGCTTCGTGCGCTGTCGTCCTTGATGGGTGGCGACCGTGTTGGCGCCGCTCTTGTCGATGGTGATCCTCTCGGGCACGCCGTGCAGCCCGATGGCTTGTTCCAGGAACCGCCGGGCCCAGCCCGTCCGCTGTTGGCACCCCCCTAGCCATTCTTGAATCGAGACGCCAGACAGTGGATATCATGCCGAAGCTTCAAGTAGGCTATTTTCCAAAAACGATCCGACCATGCCTGACACCGAGCACACCCAGCATCTCTTGCATCACTGGCGCGAGGCAGTTCCTCAAGATCGTCTAGCGCACCTGATACGAGACGTTGCGCGCGCACAGATGCGAGCTCTTCAGAATCGTCTAGCCGCCCACAGTGTTTCCTTTGGCCATTGGACTTTCCTACGCATCCTCTGGATTCAGGACGGCCTGACTCAGCGCGAACTCAGTGATCTTGCGGGGGTTATGGAGCCGACTACTTTCAGTGCCGTGAAGGCCATGGAAAGCATGGGATTGGTCGAAAGAAGACAACTGGCAGGCAATAGAAAAAACATGCACGTCTTTCTTTCACCTGCCGGACGTTCGCTCGAAAAGGTGCTCGTTCCTTTGGCCGAAGATGTCAATCGGACAAGCGTTCGAGGCATTCCCGAGAGATCCGTGGCCATTGTTCGAAAGAGTCTCCTCTTGATGATCGAAAACCTGGCCGAGGAAGAAGCAAGCCTCGAAAGACAGGGCCATTCAGTCAAATAGCGTTCTTCGCGTACATGGCGGGGTGAAAGTACTTGTCAGCCGAGCCCAGGGGCGCGTGGTGGACGAGTGTCTTCAACTCTTCGGGGGATACGGCTACATGAACGAGTATCTGATCGCCCGCGTGTACAGCGATGCGCGCATCCAGCGCATTTTTGGCGGCGCCAACGAGATCATGCGTGAAGCGATTGCGCGAGGTCTGTAGCGCCTGGCATTGCCCACGAAAAATCATCCAATCCGACGATGTCAAAAAACAGTCGCCCACCTAGACTGTCGCTTCACGCAACCCCAACTGACAGATCCTAGAGGCACTGCGCCATGACAAATCGCGTTGGCATTCATGCCATGGATATTCCACTGCTGTTGAAGAACCTTTTGCAGCAGGCCGCACGACATCACCGATGCAGCGAAGTCGTCTCCGTCATCCACGGACAGACCTATCGCCACACCTATGCCGACTGCGAACTGCGTGCTCGCAAGGTGGCAAGCGCGCTCACGGCCCTCGGCATTGGCACCGGAGACCGGGTGGCCACGCTGGCATGGAACGACCATCGGCATTACGAACTGTATTTCGGCATCACCGGCATCGGTGCAATCTGCCACACGATCAACCCGCGCCTGTTCCTGGAGCAACTTGTCTATATCGTGAACGATGCACAGGACAGGATCCTGTTCTACTCATCGGACTTCGCCGAGACAGTGGCGCAACTCATGCCGCAATGCCCCAGTGTCGAGCACTGGGTGCTGATCGACGATGCATACGCTGCAGCGGAACCGCCCTCTTCCCAGCCAGGCTACGAGCAATTGCTCGCGCAGCAGGACGGCAGCTTCGAATGGCCGGAGTTCGACGAGCGGACGGACGCCTTTCTTTGCTACACCTCAGGCACAACCGGGCAGCCCAAGGGGGTTATCTACACGCACCGCGCCACGGTGCTGCACGCATATGCGGTCGCATTGCCCGACTCGCAGAACATCTCGGCCAGCGAAGTCGTTCTGCCGGTGGTGCCTATGTTCCACGCCAATGCCTGGGAGTCTCCGTTCTCCGCCACGCTGACCGGCGCCAAGCTGGTGCTGCCCGGCGGCAAGCTGGACGGGGAGTCGCTCTACCGGCTGATCGAAGATGAAGGTGTGACGTTCTCGATCGGCGTGCCGACAATCTGGCTGAACATGCTGGCCTACCTGCGTCAGAACAACCTGAAGCTGCACACGCTGCGCCGATTGCTGCTCGGCGGTTCCGCCACTCCACTGTCCATGATGGAGGCCTACGCGGAGATGGGCGTTGAAGTCGTGCAGGGCTGGGGCATGACCGAGACCGCAGCAATGACCACCACAGCGCGCCCCTTGGCCAAACACAAGATGCATTCGGCAGCGCAGATGCGTGAGCAGGTCTTCGTCACGGCAGGCCGGGCCGTGGCCGGTGCCGACGTGCGCACCGTGGACGAAGAGGGCCACGAGATTGCCTGGGGCACAGGCAAGCCGGGCGATCTGCAGGTGCGCGCGCCCTGGGTGATTTCGCGCTACTTCAAGGCAGATGCGCCGGCGACTGTACAAGGCTGGCTTCCCACCGGAGACATCGCCTTGATTGATGCCGATGGGTACGTTCGTCTCACCGACCGCAGCAAGGACGTCATCAAGTCGGGGGGCGAGTGGATCTCCTCCGTCGAACTTGAGAATCTGGCCATCGCGATTCCTGGGGTGCAACTGGCGGCCTGCATCGCCGGTAAGCACGAGCGTTGGGGCGAACGGCCGGTGCTCGTCGTGCAGCCCAAGGGCGGCGCGCAACTCACCGAGGCACAGGTGCTGTCGGCCTTTGAAGGCAAGGTGGCCAAATGGTGGATGCCGGATGCAGTCGTATTCGTCGAGCAACTGCCAATGACGGCCACCGGAAAGTTATACAAGCTCGCACTGCGTGAGAAGTTTGGTGATTGCCTGTTGACACGCTCCCTGAGCCCCGGAGAAGCTTCTCCAGTGGGGCCGTAGCGATACAGGCTCGCCCAGCGGCATCGCGGCAAGCAATGGACCTTTGCGGCTGGGCTGCCGCTGGTTTCAAAGAGGCTCTGGTGCGAGTTTTTGCGCAGCCGAGCGACATCGTGAGTACGTTGCGTCCGTCAGGCCGAAAGCACCGCGCTCCAGATGGGGACACGGCTTGGCCCTTGAGATGCAGCCGAAGGAGTTTTGAACTGGCTCTGGCGGATTCGGTGCATCCCTCAACATAGACAGGGATGCGATGATTGCCGACCCACCAGCCTCCGCGGCTGGCTACCGCGCGAGCGGTCTAGTCCTCGCGCCCTTTGCGGACTTGGAGGAATCCGGAGAGCGGATCCTAAGATAGCCTTTGGAATGACGCTCGAGGCTCGCATCTGGGTGATTCAGAGGCGAGGACTAAACCGCTACCGCGGTAGCCCGCCGGCAGTTCAGGGCCTCATGCGCGGAAGTGGGGCGGATGAGCGCCTCGGCCTGGGCCGGCGCCACGCTGTTGCCGCACATGCGCACCTGGGCGGTCGTCGTGAGCGGAATGCGCGGCACTGCCAGGGGATCGTCAGCCTGGACGCCGCAGCGTTGCCCACGAAAGACGGACCCATTTGGTTCGTGCCAGCCGACGACGCGAGCGCAGTCGAGCGGCTAGCTACGCTGGTAAGGAACGAGCAGGCAGGCGCGTCGGCACGGCCACTCTCGTCTGCATAAGGCCGGAGCTTGGAAGACCTTCAATGAAGTTGTTGGCTCGCCCTGACGCCGCGGCGTGGAGGTCAAAATTCGGCCGACTGCGGAAGTTCGTCATGGCCCCTCCGTTGTCCCCCAACTCTGCCCCCCAGCGGGCTCGCAAGCTGGCTACAGTCGGCCGTTTCCGGGCGTTGATGCTCCGGTACAACGCGCTCGACGAGGTCAGATTGCAAAAGCATTTCGCTGTTGAACCTGAAGTTGCCAGCGGCCTCGGCGAACACACGATCATCAATCGTTCGACCGTGCCGTTTGAAGAGTATCTTTTATTCCATGGACCCCGACTTCGAGAGCGCCTCATGGCGACGCGCCGGCCCTGCGGAATAGCCGTTTGGTGGGGTGCTGCCGGTTTCAAACACACCTCGTCGACATGCGAAATGAAACCGGCGGTAGCGGCACGGGATGCGAGCGACACGCCGACGCGGTGATTGGCCCGTCGCGTCGGCGATCACGCGACTCAGGGCGCGCCGACTGGTACGACTTTGCGGATCCGGTTGCCCAGGGTATCGGCCACGTAGATCGTGCCGTCGGCGCCGACCGCCACGCCGGACGGCTGCCTGAACCTCGCGGCCGAGCCGATGCCGTTCTGCGAGCCCATCACGCCGGCCTGGCCTGCGAGCGTGGACACTACACCCGCCGGCGTGATCTTGCGCAGAACGCTGTTTCCCGTGTCGGCCACGTAGAGGTTGCCGGCGGCGTCGAAGGCCACGCCGCCCGGGCGCTGGAAGGTCGCGCTGGCGGCCGCGCCGTCCGCGGCGCCGGGCGCTCCCGAGCCCGCGAAGGTCGTGACCACGCCGCCTGGTGTCACCTTGCGGATCCTGTTGTTTTCGCTGTCGGCCACGAAGAGGTTGCCCGCGGCGTCGATTGCGATGCCGTAGGGCCGGTAGAACGATGCCGCGGCGCCGGTGCCGTCGGCAAAGCCGAAGCCGCCGGAGCCGGCCAGCGTGGTCACGTCGCCCGCTGAGGTGATCTTGCGGATGAGGGAGGTGTTGAGTTCGGCCATGTAGATGTTGCCGGCACTGTCGACCGTCATCGCGATGGGGCCGGTGAACGTGGCGTTCGTGGCGTTGCCGTCGACCGAAGTGCCCGCACCGGTGCCCACGAACGGGGTCACGTCGGCCGCCGGTGAGATCTTGCGAATGCGGTTGCCGGAGAACTCCGCGGCGTAGAGATCGCCCGAGGGCGCGAGGGCGATGGCGGTTAGACCGTTGAACGAGGCCGCCGTGCCGTTGCCGTCGATCGTGGCGGCGTTGTTGTTGCCGGCAAAGGTGGTGACGTCGCCGTTGGCCGTGATCTTGCGCACGCGGTTGCCGCCCACGTCCGACACGATCAGCCCGCCGTTCTTGTCGATGACGATGCCGAAGGGGTCGGCGAACGTTGCGGCGGTGCCGTTGCCATCGAGTGCACCGGAGCTGCCGGATCCGGCCAGCGTCGAAACCTGTGCCTGGGCCGCCGAGCAGGCCACGGCCACGTCACCGACGTCGGCCGTGACAGTGCCGCTGCCTTTGGTCACGGTGCAGAACTGCCAGAAGGGCTGGGTGCGCACCCTGACTTCGTAGGTCGAGCCTTCGGCCAGCGCGGTCGAAAAAGTGAACTTGCCGTCGGCCGTCAGCTGGAGGTCGTCACCCGCATTGCTCTGCAGCGCCAGGCTGCCGGTCAGGCCAGTGACCGTACCGCCAACCGTGTGCTTTTTGACGACCGGGGACACGGGCGCTACTGGAGAAACGAAGCCAGCTCCGTTGCTTCCGCCGCCCCCACCACAAGAAGCCAGCAGCGCGATCGCGCCCGCCACCGCGCCGCAGCGCCCGTAAAAATTCACCTGAAAAAACATCATCCTCAGCCTCGTTAAATTTATTGGTAGATGAGGAAAACCCCTCGGGCCAAAGCCGGAGAGGTTTCCGATTGTTATTTTTACAGATTAAATGTATCTCGCCTGTTACTGAGGTGGGAATGGGTCAAACCTGCAAGAGCCGTCGACGCGCAGGGTCGGCAAATGCAGATCGAGGAGCTTGGGCGTTTACCTGTAGTTCAGTTCAGTGTGCACATTGCAAATGTCAGCTTCGGAGCGCCGCGTACAGTCGGTTCGGGCCCGAGGCGCCTGGTAGCCGACAGGCTACAGTCGGCCATGAGCCGTCATCCGACGACACCGCTAGATGCGACCACAAGCCGACGGGTCAGCGGTGAATGCGTGCCGCCGAGCTGAGGCAACGCCTCGGTATTTCTCCCAGTCAAACACCCGCCGGGGCGACACCAAATCGACTACTTCAGTGTTACATTTTAATGTAACTATCTGTCGCTTTGGGAAAAGATGGAAATGCGTAGAGAAAAACTGTGGGTGCGCACGGGGGGAACTGCTCGTGGGCTCGTCAGGGGCGTGCTCGCAATATGCGCCGCAGCCTGGTTGATTGCCGCTTGCGGCGGTGGAGGTGGTGGCGGAGGTGGCTCCGTTCTTTCCGCGGCGGCGCCTGCGCCGGCAAGCCAGCCCGCGAGTTCGGCCTCCGGGACGACAGCGATGGACCCGCCGAGTGTGCCACCGGCGGAACCCGTCTCTCCTCCTCAGGGTCTGCGTTTCGCAAGCGCCTCGGTGACTTATGTGGCCGGCATGCTCATCACACCGAACACCCCGACCTACAGCGGCGGGACAATCACCCGCTATGTCATTGCGCCGGCCCTTCCGACTGGTCTGGAGCTTGATCCAGCGAGCGGTGTCATCAGCGGCGCACCGCAGGCACCCTCGACCCAGGTCCTCTATACCGTAACGGGAAGCAATGCCTCGGGCTCCGCGACCGCGGGAGTCCGCATCGAAGTCACGCCACGCGCGATTGCGCCAACCAACCTCCACTACTTGAGCGAGGCGCCGATCTATCGCTTGGAGCAGGCCATTGTGCCCAACACGCCTGTGGCCGATGGTGGCGCATTCACACAGGTCAGTTTGTCTCCGGCTCTTCCCACTGGCCTGGTTCTGAACAAGGTCACAGGCGTCATTAGCGGCACGCCAACGCAGTTGAGCCCCAGCCGAAACTACACCATCACAGCGAGTAATAGCGCTGGTTCAAGCAGCGTCATTTTGCGCA
The DNA here is from genome assembly GCF_052114385.1 of Variovorax sp. M-6. Taxonomy (NCBI): domain Bacteria; kingdom Pseudomonadati; phylum Pseudomonadota; class Betaproteobacteria; order Burkholderiales; family Comamonadaceae; genus Variovorax; species Variovorax sp. M-6. The sequence continues at coordinate 116,705 of NZ_JBFREQ010000005.1, forward strand.
TCTCGGTCGAGGCTTTGCCCTCCCCGCCAACCGCGCTTGGCTACCGCACGCCGAGCGCGATGTACAACCTCGGCAAACCAATCACCCCCAATCTGCCCGCAAGTGTCGGTGGGCCCGTCAAGAGTTACAGCGTGGTGCCCGAATTGCCGGCTGGGTTGAGCCTGGACACAACGAACGGAGCCATCAGCGGTACCCCCCGAGGCCTTCAGTCCTCTACCCGTTACATCATCACGGGAAGAAACGAAGCAGGCTCCGCTTCAGCGACAGTGCACATCGCTGTGGTAACGGGTGCGATGAGCACCAATCGAGTCGCCTTCGGTCTCGCCTTGTTGACTGACGGCAGGGCTCTGGCCGTCGGTGGAGGCGATTCGAGCTTTGACCCGCCCCTTAGTAGCGCCGAGTTCTTTGATGTCACCACGGGGCAATGGATGGCTACCGGCTCAATGAGCACCGTTCGAGGAATCCACTCCCTGACGCTTTTGTCCGACGGTAGGGTGCTTGCCGCGGGCGGCACCGAATCCTCAGCTCTCGCTGCGCATGAAACGAACACAGCCGAGTTGTATGAGCCGGCCACTGGTCAGTGGTCAACAACTGGATCGATGAACGTCGGCCGCTATGGCCATACGGCAACCTTGCTGTCCAATGGCAAGTTGCTTGTAGCAGGCGGGACCTCATTCAGATCAACCATCACCTCGGCCGAGTTGTTCGATCCGGCTACCGGGCAATGGGTTCCTACGGGCTCACTGAACGTAGGACGCACCTTTCACTACGCCACACTCCTGGCGAACGGAAAGGTTCTCGTTTTCGGCGGGGCGGACTCTACAATTTCGGAGCTCTACGACCCCGTCGCAGGCACTTGGGCAGTGACTGGTTCAACGCTCGAAAATCGCTCCCTGGCCACTGCAACGCTGTTGCCAAACGGCCAAGTCTTGGCCGTAGGTGGCTACATCTATAGCGGACTGAGCACTCCGCGAAATAGCACAGAGCTTTACGATCCATCCACTGGAGTTTGGGCTGCTGCAGGCGCAATGAGCGTCTCCCGCTGGGGCCATACCTCAACGCTCATTCCTGGTGGCAAGGTGCTCGTCGCCGGAGGAACAAGCGACGGGGGAACAACTGACCTTGGAAGCACGGAAATCTATGACGTGACCACAAATCGGTGGAGCACGAGCCTCCCGCTGAGTGAGCCACGCAGGGTCCATCGGTCTGTGGCGTTGCTCGACGGTAGAGTTTTACTGGTTGGGGGTGCGGGACCAAACGGACCTCTGAGTTCCTCGGAGGTCTATGCTCCGTTTCGGTAAGGCGACCTTTCTTACCTACGTGCTCGCAACCTCAGCTGTTCTAATGCTTTTTTCCACGGTCACGTTGATGCTGTGGCTATACCCTCGCTCGTCAGGCTAGTGACAGGCAGGACGCGGCCAATTCCGGACCTTCCGGTGGGCTTCGTAGTTGTAACCGGTAGATGCATAGACCTTCATGTCGCAACTTGTCTTCGTTTTCGGAACGCTGAAGGAGGGCTTCCCCAGTTCCGCAACCAACAGGGGCGCGCGAGTGGCGGGAGACTTCATGACCGTCGAACGCTTTCCGCTCTACCTGGTCGGGAAGCGGTTCTCCCCTTGGCTCATCGATGCTGCGGGGGAAGGTGAGCGAGTTGTCGGTCAGGTGTTTGAAGTTGACGAGGCGACGTTGGTCGCCATGGACAAACTGGAACGCGTTACGGAGTCAGACGGATACCGTCGCGTGATGCTCGAGGTCGAGGCGCTGCAGGATGGCCGAGGGGCGGCCTGCCGTGTGTACGCGTACATCAAGCCTCGAGAGCAGTTCACCGCGGAAGACGTCCGACTCGGCCCCTTGCGGGAATACACGCGCGAGCATGCGGCGCTGTACCGTAATCGGGAGCCCTTGGCCATTTCGCGATGAGAACGCGGGAGGCTACAGTCGGCCAACTCCGAACCTTCGCAGGGGGCCGTTCAAGATGAATGAGGAAACGCGCTGATGCAGGGCTTCGTTATCGTGAGTGGCCTGCCTGCCAGCGGCAAATCAACGCTCGCGCGGAGTTTGGCGCAGGAACTCGACCTGCCTCTGCTCGACAAAGACGACCTTCTTGAGGCCCTTTTCCCGACGACAGGCGTCCACGACGAGGCTGTGCGCCGAGACCTGAGCCGACGAGCTGACACGGAACTCCAGGAGGCGGCCAGGCGTTTCCAGGGCGCCGTTGTGACCTCTTGGTGGCGGCACCCCAGTTCAACCATGGACTCGGGCACACTGGTCGAGTGGCTAAGCTCCCTTCGCAGAGTCGTCGAGGTGTACTGTCGATGCTCCCCGGTGGTTGCGGCATCCCGGTTCCTCGCGAGGTCTCGCCATCCAGGCCACCTCGATGGCTTGCGGACACACGCAGAACTGCTGGAGACATTCAAACGTCAAGCATCGCTTGGTCCCCTCGGCCTTCGACGCTGCGTCGTCGTCGATACCGAGTTCAACGCCCCGCCCGAAAGGGTCGGCCAGGCCGTCGCCCGACTGCTGACGGAGGGCTCTACCGGCGGCACCTGATTTCGCTTCCGCAAGGGGCAGAATGCGGCTGCGGATTCAACCGGTCGATGCAACACACTGATGACTGCCGTAGGCAGAAGGAGTGTTGCATCGACCGGTTGAATCCGCAGCCACAACCAGACATTGACGGAGCCCTCCCGGCGAAGTTCAAAAGGCAGGTCTATCGCATGCAGATGAAGAAATGGAAGGCAGTTGGTGTCGTTGCAGAGGGCGGCCCCATCGACATCGGTGGCGCCAATCCGTGGACGCAAAGCTGGAAGCGAGCGCATGACGCTGCCGTTGACCTCCCACATCCCTCTCACCCCTCTCAGAGCCATAGGCTGAGGGTCTACAGCATTCAGGTTGGCGAGCGTGCCGTCGAGTTCGCTGCCGGCGAGGTCTCGGCGAACGTCTGGGCCTTCTACGTCCCAGCCGAAGAGGCCGGCAGCTGACTTCGAGGCGACGGGCAGAATGCGGCAAGAAGCCGCCCTTCACCCAAGCCACTGTTGCCAGGATTCGATTTCACTCGTCACCAGGGACTCTTGGATGCATACGCGGATCCACTCGCAAGAATTGCAACAGTCAGCCTCACCGGTCAGTAGTTGCCAGTGGCCATGTTGCAGCGCGTCTGCGCGTCGCTGCAGCGTTGCAGCGCTTCGTTCAGATGCTGTTGACAGTTGCTTTGCGATGCCTGAACGCAGAACTGGTAGTCAGCGTTGGCGGTCTGAGTGCAAGTGCTGTACTGGAGTTCGCAGGGGGTCTGGCTGCCGCCGTCCCCCTGAGCGGATGCGGAACCCGACAGGGCAACCGCCGCCCAGACGGCGCAAGCGAGACCGATGATTCTTTTCGTCATGGTACTCCTTCATCTACTGGTCGAATGCGATGAATCCAGGGCCACCCCATCCACCCCAGTCCATTTCCATCTGGTTGATCTGGGCAGCCTCGAGTTTGTAGTTGCTCTCGAGAATCGCATAGTAGGCCTTCCCTGGTACTTGATCGGCGAGATCTTGTCTTTTGGCAGTTTTGCAAGCATCGCGCGCTGATCCGGCTTGACCGGCGTGACGACCTTGCAGCCCAGCACGGGGCGCTGAGTGGCCGCCGGGATGCCGACCGCAGGCGGGCCGGCGTCAGTAGCTACCGAGCGCATGACCACTCAGGTTGGTACCGTCGAGAAATTGCGCGTTCGTCCATACCGAGGCGACCCTTGTCATCTCGTTGATCGCCACCTTGGGGGGTGCCTCGGCACCGAGGACGGCGATCAATGCGATGGCAGGGTTTTCAGTTGCGTTCTTGCTCGCGCTCGGCCGCCCGCCCTGGGCGACCATGTAGAGGCTGGAGCCTGGTGCGACATCGGGAGGAACGGGCATGGTGAAGCGACCTTCGCCATCGGTCCTGGATTGCGCGAGTTGGACCGGCCGACCTGCGCTCCCAGCCCACAGGGTGACCGCCGAGCTGGCAATGGGCGCGCCACCGCCAAGCACCCGACCGTCCAAGCTGCCGGCTGCGAAGGCCGGCAGAGCACCTAGCAAGCCGGTTGCTCCAGTGACAAGTGCGCCGCGAAAGAGGCATGACAGAACATAGAACAAGCGCATATGGACCACCCCAGGACGCAACGCGTGCACCGAAAGCGACCCAGCGGCATGCGTGCACGCATCCGTGGGATCGGGAGAAACAGCAGCGTAAAGAGACGCCACGACATTCTTGATTGGCTGGCAAAGGAAGCCTATCCCGGCAGCCACCTAGTACACGTACGTGGTGGCCGGAAGGGCTATCGTCGAGCATTCGAACAATCCGTGGTCAAGGTTCTGGTCGATTCCGACTTTGCGTGGCACGACGCCGGCTCTCGGATGAAGAACGGACTTTCAGACCCAGGTGTGCAACGACGGCAGCGGGCCCGAAGCGGCTGGCAGCCGACAGGCTACAGTCGGGCCATAACCGGACGGTCAGCACCAACTTCTGATACCTCCAAATGCACACCCAAATGGATTCGCGCCTTCGTAGCCTCATCGTGGACTTCCTGGCTGCGGTAGCAGCAGCCGTGAATCTCCTCAAGGAGGGAGGCATTGCGATGCCTGCAAGCAATGTTGCCTGGGCCTGCAATGGTCTTCCGCACAATGGCGTCCTTCCAGGCGGCGTGCCGTACCTCAAGCACGGGTATGGCATCGGCGTCGAGCTTGAGGCTGGATTGGTGGATTTCGATTTCGGCCAGAACGGCGAGACAAATGGCTTCGACTTTTGGCGCCTTGCTCGCTTCGCCGGTGACCGTCTGAGCCAGTACACCTTCACCTCGGAAGAGGAACTTCGCGAGTGTTTTCAGCTTGCGGTGGACAGCGGTGCATTCGAGCCCTCAACGTACATGCTTCACTACCTACGCAAGTAGCGGCCGCACTCCCGACCGCTTCGTTGTCTCACTTTTGCGGGCAGCGAAAGTCCCTTTCCGGCCGRCTGCCGTAGGTCTAGGTGTGGCAGGATGCGGCCAGAAGCGGCTGTTCAACCTAAGCGGCCAAATTTGATGAAACCTGCTATCTCCGTGAACGCTGCCATCGATGCCCTGCCAAGCTTGGCAGGGGAAGACGTCGCTGTGGAAGGCATTCTTCGCTTCGAATTCGAAGGCACTGCGATAGACCATTTCCCCAAGCAGGAACGCCGTATTTCCCAGACCTTTGGGCCCATTGAACCGTCCAGCATTTGGCTCAGCGTAGGCGCCGGAGCTTTGCAGTTCAACGAAGAGCAACTTCGCCGCTGGCACGGGAAGAGAGTCACCGTCCTCGGGAAACTGATAGGGCCGGACCCGCGTTTCGGCGGGAGCGGCCACCTTTCAGCTTGGCCTGCGGAGATACTGTCGCGTTCGATTGAGCGGCTCTAGTCGGCCCAACCAGACCTTCGCAGCGACCTCCCAATCCTTCACCATGCCAGACATCAAGCCGAATAGTTCGCTCTTGCTCAACGACGAGGACGTCGAGTACGCTCACTTCAAGTGTTGTGGGGACGAAGACTTGGTGTTCTTGCGCTGCCCATCCTGCAGGCACATCTGGGTTGACTGCTACGAGTGCGATACCTGGTACGTTGATTTGCACGACCTGTCGAACGTTCAGCACCCGGAACCCTCGCCAGCCGGCGGCCACGTTCGATGCCCAAGTTGCGGGACGGCCTTCGAGGACGCTCAATACTTGAGCAAGGACGTGGTCGACAAGTATCTGCCGACCGCCGAACAGGTCGCCGACGCTGGCCATGGCCGGCACCTCGCGAGGCACCTTCGAATCAGGTTTGGCCCCGAAACGTAGCAGCAGAATTGTTCTGCCTCAGGCAGCATGCGGCCAATACCGGACCTCCGGGCTTCACTTTCGATTGGGCGAAATGGCGTGACTGACATTTCCGGTTTCCAGGTTCCATTTCGTGATGTCATGCTTCACGGCTCCATAACCCGGGGCGCTTCCGAGAGCTTCCCGCGCACTCTGGCTCTCCACGGAGGCGGAAGTTCGACGCGCCAGGGCTTCCAGCCACTGCTTACTTCGTTGGCCGAGCGTGGGCACTCTTGCGCGGCGTTCGACTTCTCGGGGCATGGCGAAAGCAGCGGAGACCTTGCCGATTCGAGCCTGAGCCATCGTGCCGAGCAGGCGCTTGCTGTGGTCGAGCACCTCAGGATGCGGCGCCCGGTCTCGATGATTGCGAGCAGCATGGGCGGCCACGTGGCGTGTACCTTGATTGATTCGCTGGCTCCGACGGCGCTCGTGCTTTACTGCCCTGCAGCGTATGAGCAAGCGGCACAGAACCTGGCCTTCGGGCCGGCCTTCAGGCAGGTTATCCGTGCGACAACCTCTTTCGCTGCACGCCAGCCTTTGATGCTCTCGAGCGATTCAGCGGAAGGCTGCTTGTGGTGTGTGGCTCGGAGGACTCGGTCATACCCAAGGAGGTCGAACGCGAGTACATCACACGCGCACGGAAGGCACAGAGCGTCGAGGTGATTCGCCTGGCCGGCGCCGGCCATCGCCTCCATGACTGGCTTGGAGCTCGCCCAGTTCAGGCCTCCAGCATCGTTCAACGTGTCCTAGCTACGTTGCAGGGGGACGCGTAGCGCACGCGTCATGTGGCCGGACCGAAGCAACGGCGGAATGCGGCCAAGTCCGGACCTTCGCGACAGGTTCCCAGCATGACGAATCGAACCGACCTTCAAGTGCCAGACAGGTGCGCTAACCGCACGAGAGACTTGCACAGCGTCGTCTAGTGGGAGGCGCAGAGCGGCCACAGGCCACGGTCAGCCACAGGCCGACACTCAAAGCTGCTGACCTCGCTTCGCCGTCTACGAGTGCTCTGTGCAAAGAGGCGCGGAGAAGGCAGTAGAGCTTTCGTTGCCGCCCTCCAAGAAGACGGTCAAGTGCCGCATTTCCCCGGCTGCGCCAGGCCGAGTTTGGCCACGTCAGCCTTGCCTTGCTCCTCTGGGACCTGCTCCAAGTCGGCGCCGCCCACGAAAGCACCCATTTTGATGAACTGCCGCACGAAGTAGTTCTTGCCGGCTTCCACAAACACGTCCAGGGAGTTGGGCGAGAACTCCGATTCCGTTTCGATTTTGTGCTTCTTGCCGCCTTCCACCTGCGTGTAGAAGAACACGTCGGATGCGCTCTCTCCCAGGCATTTCCCATTCACCCAGATGTCCTTCTTCAACGCCTTCCCTACAAAGCTGTTGCGGTAAACGTAGAGTCCTGAATTCCCTTCACTTGGAGCAGTGAACTGCTTGGCCTTGTCGGTTTCCTCCTTGCTGGCCATATTGACGGAGGCGCAGCCAGTCAGCACTAAGGCAGACAAGGCAAGAACGATGATGTTGTGGTTGATTTTCATTTTTTATGGTCGTTGAAACCGTTGTGAACGAAAGGCCGCGCAGCCAGTCTGGTACAGGCCTCCATGGCTGCCGCGCGCGATGCCCGCGGCGGTGCCATTGTGCCATTTGTTGCAATACGTAACCGGCTCCTCGTCGGCCCTCGCTGTTGGAGCCAGTGGGGCCGGCGCGGCTGCGGTTGTGACAGAGAGCGGCCATGAGCAGACCTTCGGCCACGACGTTCGACGTGCGTGCGCATGACGGCGAGCCGGACAACAATCAGCCACCATGTCCCCGAAACCTCAGGCCATCTATCCGAAACCAGAATGGGTCGCCTTCGTGCGCGGAACTTGTGTCATGGCAATTCTGACGGTCTCGCTCCACTGGTTGCCGGACATCCTCATCTGGGGCTATGCCCAGTTTGGGAAAGGGCTTGTGATAAACGAAAGACGCTGGGAGTTCATCCGAGGCGTCTGGTATGCGATGGTCGGAGGCGCCGTCACGGTCAATTTGGCTGGGTTGCTGTGGGCATCGTGGCACTACCCGCGCCGCAAGGCCTATGAACGTGACCGAAGAGCGATGGTCCGCGTGCTCCAGTGTGTCGCCGCTTCTGGCACGCTCTCCAGCGTCTCGGCGATCACGGCGTCGACGCGCGCGTCCGTCTGCGCTGGCATGGCAGACTTTTAGGCACTAGCTTGCATTTACATCCGCGACGCGATACAACTCAGCAGTCTAACGGCATGGACTTCGAGCAGTTGCTCGACCTTCTCTAGGGTCGAAAGCTCGCAGCTGGGGCAGCCGGGCGTGAGCCTATTCAATTTTTGTGGTGGCGTGCCGCCAGGTCAGAATTACCAGCGAGCCCTTCGATGGAAAAAAGCAACATCTTGATCTTCGCCGCAATGCTTGCTGTTACGTCACACGCGACGGCCCAAGTAGGAGTGCCCAGCCCTGCGGCATCGACTTTCGTGGTACCGAGCATTGCGCGTATCGATGCTGTCAGCCAACCGGATGCTGATGAGTCCTTCAAATCCCCAGGTGCGGCACTCAACTTGACATTGCCTCCCGAAGCGATCTCAACCTTCAAAATGTCGCTGCCGGATCCGAACTCACAGAGACAAGCTTGGTGCGTACAACAAAGTCAGATTCGACCCGAGAGCACCGGTTCAAGTGGCGCCGGCGCGAGGATAGCCACCGGTTGCTACGACCGAAGTGTCGCAGTGTCCGGGCGCGATTTCTTTATAAGTTCTGCCGTGGAGTTGGCCGTCCGTAAGGCGAGATCCGCATTCTCCGATTGATTTCCAGCGACTTTCACCTAAAAGGTTGAGTTTGCAAGAGCTGCGGTAGACCAGTCGGCCCGATCAGAGATAGATGCTAGGCATTGAGGCATTGCCTTTCTTGGGCTGACGTCCATGTGCAGAAATCTGTTCGTGGTTTTTGCACAAATGTGGTCGCGCCTTCATCCTCGCTCCACCGCCTCCTGAGGTTGGCGCGCTAAGTCGTTGTCACCGTTCGCTGCGCTATGCGTTTCGGCTACGAGCCGCCCGTCTCGGCCAGATCCAAACGTGGAACCGCGGCGGCGGGTTCGCGGACACCCCCTGAGGTTGGCGGCCTGGCCGGCCGGCTACAGTCGGCCAGAAGCGGACGGTCGCCGCGGACGTTCAATTCACCGGCAATATCGCGCCTCGCCCACTGGCTACGGGATGTTTGCTCACTTGCAGACTGCCGAAGCGTCGATGGCTTCCGAGGGCTCGTGCGAAGCATCGCGTTACCCTGTCAGCTCGAGCGACTGAAGAGGTGGGTCCGTTCGAAGGAGGTGGCATTGCCCCCGTAAGCAGTGGATGCGGTCCTGATGACCGTGACCTACTTCGTCGCAACCCTAACCATCTTGGCGTTCGATGCCGGGCCAATTCCCGGACTGTACGTCGCACTGATAGTTCCATCTGCCTGCATCTCGTATGTCGTCACAACGGGACGAATATTCGCATAGGTTGTGATGACGAGCTTTCCAGGTTGAGGTACGCCGTAGACTCGCTTCCAGCTTCTTGCAATCCGGCCATACGGCGACATTGAGTCACCTAGGGCGTACACGGCACTGAATGTATCCTCAGACAGCGTCTCCACAATCAGAATGTGCTGAACGCGGTCATGCCCCCCAACCCAAACCCCCTCCCACCGCCCCAGAAATGCTGTCTTCCTTGGGTCCATGTCCTTCCGGGGTTCAAGAATACGGATGTCATCGGGCAGCGGGGCGGTAGCGTCGCTTCCGCTGTACCCAACGCCATATCCGGCACCTTGGCAGCCGGCCAGAGTGACGACGGCGAAGGCGAAGATTGCGCTCCATGCAATCCGCATCGTCCGGCCTTTCACTGGGCGACGAGAGTCACGACCTCACCATTGGAGTTGCGCTTGTAGAAGAGCATGTTGTCTTTCAAGCGCACGTCGTTGCAGCTGCTCTCGAGAGTCTTGCGCATATCCTGGCACAGCTTCTCACCGTCGAGCCGCACTTTCCCGTCGAGGATGCCGTCCTGTGCCGTCAGCCGATACGCGAAGTCGGGACCGAAGTCCATTGTCCATGTCTTTCCGTCCGCCCGCTTCCCGACGAACTTCTTACCGGCCAGGCCTTTGAGCGAATCTGTAGTCACTGGGGCTGCGTCCGCGGGGAATTCCTTCGGCTGCGCCACGGCGACTCCAATCGCCAGCACCACCGCCACGAGGGCGGTTGCGCGCGCACGGCGCAACAAAGTCAGGTGTGAAACGAAGCACGGGTTGGCGGTAGGCATGCGGTCACTCCTTCTGGTTACCGACGAAACACTTGTGGGAACTGCGTCACCCTACGACCTCGCGCTCGCTCAATCAACGCAGCTTGGAATTGTCGCTGGCGTCGCAGGGCCATCCCTACGAGTTCATCGAGGCATGAACGCCCGGCGTGCGCTCAACGCACTCAGCGGCAGCCGCCGGACACTGGCCTGCTAAGGCTTCCTTGTGAGAACGCCAAACGTGCAGCACGAGCCACCGGATATCTTTGTGCCGTCATAGCATATTTCCATTCGTCCCGGGGTGACCATCCTCATGATGATGAGCGCACCGCTCGGCAAGACAGCCTGCAATTCGTTGTCGACAAACTTGCCCTCCGCCACCGATTCCGTGGGCGCAATCTTTGCGGATGCAACGGCTTAGACCACTCCGACCTTCTCGGGCGAGATGTCCTTGACAGCAATGTTCACATCCAACTGCTTGTTCCGCGCCATCCAACCCGTCCAGAGACCACTCCACCGTGCTTGCGATTCAGCAGTCCCCGGCCCCGGTGGGTTGATGGTCGTCGCCGGCATTGGCGCCTTTACAGGACTGCCGGACATTCCCGCTTCCTGCTGGCCCATGTATCCCGGCCAGAAGGTCGAACCGGCTTGCGCACTTCCAAATGCCAAGGTGCACGCGAGCGCGGCCATGGCCCCCATTGGGCGATTCATTGCCTTCTCCTCGATTTTGTTGTAGGCAATTTGTATCAACTTAGTCGGGCGCATGCAAGAGTGCGGCCCTCCACAGTTTTGAGGAGGCGTCACCGGCGGAGATGTGCTGACCGCCGGATGGATGTGGAGGCCGTACCCGCACAAGGAGGGCAGTGCAAATCGACATGCCCGCCGCCGGCGCAATCTGAGTCTCCATCTTCAGAAAGGAGCTCATCATGGAAGCAACTTCGATGCGTCACCGCGAGCCGTGGAACAAGGGCAAGCTTGTCGGGCAGAAGCCCCCCCCATTCAGGCCAAGGGAATTTGGGCCATCCGGGTGCGCCTGCAGCTGCGAGGTCGGGTGCGCGACCTCGCGCTGTTCAATCTTGGCATCGACAGCAAGCTCAGAGCCTGCGACCTGGCGAAGCTTCGGGTCCGTGATATCTCCAGTGGCGAGCGCGCGGCTGCACGCGCCAAGGTGATGCAGCAAAAGACTGGACAACCCGTGCAGTTCGAGATGACGGGCCCGACGCGACCAACCTGGGACGGGCAGCCCTTCGCTACTTTGGTACTGCGCGCACCTCGAGGTGGGGGTCGGAGCCCCTGAGACGAGTTCTTTGGTGACCCTGGCAAAAGCGAGTGTGTCGCACAGCGCCTGCTGGGCGTCGATGCAGCCGTTCTACCAGCACCCTCGGTCACTCGCAGCTTTGAGGCCAGCGAGTGCCGTTGGCCGGGGGCTGAGGACCTCACGCCCCTACTCGGCAGGTTGTGAGCGGCGGGAAATTCCCAGCCGACCTGGCTTCGGGCCCCAAACGCGTCGCGATACAATATGTTACACGACCTAGCCCGGCCTGATTTCTGTTGGCTTCACTTCACGCTGCAGCGGCATCGACCGCTGTAGCTCAAAAAAACACGTTTTAGGACACATGAAGCAACCAACTCGACTCCCAATTCCGTTCGTCCTCGCACTTGCACTTTGCGCCTGTGCCGTGCCGCCCGGCGCCTCCTCTCAAGGGGCCGACAAGTCAACCAACGCGGCGCCGGCCGCCCCTGCGCCAGCACTTTCCAAGCAAGGGCCACTGAACCGCAGAGACGTGGACGACATCCTGGCCAAGGCCAGGTCTGCTCCTGCGGCGGAGAAGGTCCTTGCCGGTAAGCCTGTGTCGCTCTTGCTACAACACACGCTCAGCAATGACAAGGACGACACGAATACGTTCGTGAGCTCGTCGAGACAGGACCCGTCTACCGTATACAGCTGCGATTCTTGGAGCAAGGGCTTCGAGCAGGCTGGCTGGGTCAACGGCACTGTTTCGCGCGTTACGCCGCGCACCAAGACAGACGCCTATCGCCACCTCAAAATCTACCTGACCGGATGCACGGCAGGTACAGCCCCCGCATCCGACCTGTCCATTGTCCCGATGAAGGCCCTGGAGCTCGAGGGCCTCGTCAAGGCCAACGCCTTGGCAGAAAGGAAGAACGGGTACTACCAGGGTGGCGATGGAGGGACAGCCAAGTCGAAGCGACAACTCGAGGACAAGCTCGTTGCCCTCAAGGTGGTCAAACACTACAAGGCCTCCCTGCCCACCACTTGGGCGTTCGAAGCCAGCAAGGCGCGAAAGGATTTTGCTGTCGTATACAACTGCGCAAGGTTTGACAAGAGCTTCAAAGTTGGAGCGACGGTCTATGGCAACGTCGAGGACTTGCACCTGGGCATGGATGACGAGGACGTCGGCGTCGTCCTGAGCAACTGCCGCACGAAGCGGTAGTCTCAATCTAAGGCGCAAATCCTCCTTAGGGCGCACTTGTGTTCGCCCTTTTCTTTGCGGCTGGCTTCAGGCGAACATGCCGTGGAGGAACCCCGCGCTCTCTTCGCTGTCGCGGCGCGTCTGGAACACCCAGAGCGAGCCGGCGTGCTCGCTTGGCGCAATGAAGTAATCGCGCGCGACGTGCCTGGTCGCTGACTCCTCTGCTTGAGGGGCGGCACGTCCGCCGGCGGCGCGTCGCCAGTCGGCCAGGAGCGGACGGTCAGCACTGTGGCAGGATTCGGTCACTTCTGACGAAGCTCGAACGCAAAAATGATGAAGTTCTTTCCCAGCAAGAAGGTCGACGGATTCCTCCACCTCGTTGATGGAGCCCTTGGGCTGTTCTTCGTTTCCGGGGCCGCGTTGGCGGCGGCGGTCGGGCAACTGATGTTGGGCGGCATTCTTGCGGCGCTAGCGTTGGGGATGTTTCTGCGGTTCGAGCGTGGTCGCGTACGAAAGTGAATCTTCCGCCGCTGACGGCCAAGACCGGACGGTCGCCGATGCCGCTCAGTTCGGGCGAAAGCAGACATCCGCGGCATGCGCATAACGGATTTAACCTGCACCCAACAGAAGCGTCTCAGGCTGGGAGCCCTTCATAATCAAGACCTGCCTCTCCCCGCTTTTTCGAGATGCCTACCTTTCATCATGGATAAATTCTTGCTGCAGCAGCGAGTGCTGGAACGGCTCGCCGAAGACCTGCTGCAAGCCGAACAGGCAGTGCGGGCGGCCCATGAAACGGCGACTCACGAAGAAAACATCGCCGAAAACAAGTACGACACATTGGGACTCGAAGCCGCATACCTGGCCACCGGCCAAGCTCGGCGCGCCGAAGGCATCCGCCAGGCGATGGCAAATTGGCGCCAATTCCGCCCGCGCCCCTACGACTCCAGCAAAGGTATACAGCTCGGCGCGCTGGTCTGCCTAGTCGATTCCAGCGACAAGCAGCAACTGCTCTTTCTCGGGCCGGATGGGGGCAGCATGAAGTTGGTCAGCGGCGCTCAGCTCGTTCAGGTCATCAGCAGCGAAGCCCCTTTGGGCAGGGCCATGCTGGGTAAATGCGAGGGTGATGAGGTGTGGATACAGGTCGCTCCAATCCGACAGCAGTTTGAGGTGCTGCGGGTTCATTAAGCCGCAAGCAAGCCCACGCCGAATTGGCCGAGGTCAGCAGAACGTGCCCGGAGGCTAGACTTCTGCTGCCGGCCATCACCGGCCGTTCGAAGACGAAGCCCTGCTCCCTCGAAAAAGTCGAACAGCGGGTTACTCGGGACGACACGCTCGCGAAGTGGCAGAGAAAGGGTCTTCTCGACATTTCGCTTGCTAAACGGCACTTGGTTGGCGAGGGCGTCAACGGTTTTCCATAGCGTCGCGGCGCCGGCTTGGTGCTTGATGCTACAAGGTCCTCGTAGTGGTGGCGGTCTTGATGTCGCTGACCGGCCAAGACCAGACGTTCGTAGCGCCGATGCCGGGCGGTCAAAAATAAGCCCCATCCCTCCCGGCCACGCGTGAGGCACCTTAATGTGAAGCATGTCGATGAAATCTGTTGAAGCGTTGGTGGAAGACATTCGTTTGGTGAGCGAAGAGCGCTACGAGACCATCCAGGCAGTCCGTACGCTGATCAGGAAACTTGTCAAGCCTCTGTCCGAAGAGGTCAAGTACGGCGGCATCCTGTTCTCTTCAGGTGAACAGTTTGGTGGAGTCTTTGCCTACAAGGACCACGTGTCGGTTGAGTTCTCGATGGGTGCGGCCATCATCGACACCTTCGAGTACCTAGAAGGCGGTGGCAAGTTGCGAAGACATCTCAAGCTCGCTTCGCCAGCAGACATAGAAAGTAAGCGGTTGGCCGAATACGTTCCACTGGCCGTGAGGGCAGCAAACGATGCAGCCTGACCCTTCCTCGAGCGGATGTCCCAAAGCCTACGACTTTTGGGCCGTCGCTCCTGCCACACGCTGAGTGACTGCCTCCGGGGACAGTCCAGCGTCCGCTTCGGGTCCCTTCGCGAAGGCAGAGCCACCGGCTACAGTCGGCCAGCAGCTGCCGGTGGTGGGAAGACGCAGTGGTTCTAAAGTTGACGAAAAATCCTATGCATCGACGTTTTCCACATTTCCAGTTGATCGCCCTGATGGTCAGCTTCGGCGCTTGTAGCGCACCGACTCACGCCCAGACCCCATCGACGCCAAAGGTGCAGTCTGGCAATGGGCACCCCTACGAGATCGTCGACAGCGAGGTATGGGACGTGCCCGATCCCATTTCCAAACGCGGCTACCAAATTTTCGTTGCGTTGCCGCCGTCCTACGCAAAGCAGCCACAGCGGCGCTACCCCGTGCTGTATGTGACCGACGCCGACTACGCCTTTCCGATCATCCGCCAGCTAGGGCGTCGCCTGAATGTTGAAGGTCCCCAGATCGAGGAATTCATTCTCGTCGGCCTGTCTTATGGAAAGGGTGAGGACGGCAGTGTCAGCCGTCAGCGTGACTACACGCCTACACCGAACGGCCCGAGTATTGCACCCCCCAATGCGATCCATGGTCAGGCGCACGCCTATCAGCAATATCTGCGCGATCAGGTAAAGCCCTTCATCACCGCTCGCTACCGGGCCGACCCTGCCAGAGCAATCTTTCTGGGCCACTCCTACGGTGCGCTGCTTGGGACGCAGATTCTTTTCACCGAACCTGGCTTGTTCAGCAGTTACATCCTCGGCAGTCCGTCCCTCTGGTACGACAAGCGACATGCCTTGAAGCTCGAAGCGGGCTATGCCAAGCAGAATCAGGACCTGAGGGCGAATGTCTATCTTTATGTCGGTGCCTATGAGGCCTTACGCAAAGGTGACCGACGCTACAACCAGACGGTAGACATGGTTGCCGACAACCGCGCGTTGGAAGCGGCACTGATAAGCAGAAAGTACCCGAGCTTGAAACTGAAGTCAGCGGTCCTGAACGACGAGGATCATCTCACTGTCGCACCACGAGGCTTCACACAGGGAATAAAGTATCTGCTGCCAGTGCGCTGAATCATCACATTGAGCTGACCAGTCGCAGCAAGGCTCCGCTGGGTATGGGCACCCGCTGCGCAACCGGTTGGCCGCAACGGGCCCCTTCGCGACGGCGGTGCGACCGGCTACAGTCGGCCAGAACCAGTCACTCGAGCCCGCCCCCAAATTCAAGCGAAAGCTGACGTTGCGGGACGGTCCAAGTGGAGATAGACGTTGAAATTCCGAGCGTTGCACGGGTTGAGGGACCAGGTGAGGCGAGCCACGCTCGAAATACCTGCGGGCGCGCCATACCCCCTAAGCGCCGGCTTCCTGTTCAACGAGCCGGCAAGTGCGCCTGCGATTTCCAGCCTGTCGAGCGGGGGTCTTGCAATCTCCAGCGAACATCGGGAGCTCTTGGAGAGAGCGATGGGTCCGAGATTTACAACCGCGCGGGCGTCGACGGGTTCAAGGTGTACGCAACCCACGAGCTGACCCGGATTAACGGCCTATTGAAGGAGTCCTTGGGGGACGACTGGCCGAGCGGTCTCACAGTTTCCATGAGCTGCATTGGCGACACGGACTATGTTGCTGTTGACCATTCGACGGGGGGCGACTGCCTCGTAGTTGACTGCTTCATGGAGTATCCGCCGGACGCATGGAAGCCAATCTGTGCGACGTTGGATGACTTCTTCGAGCGGCTGGTATCCGCCAACGGACAGAAGTTCTGGCTCGACTCCAACTTGCAGCGGTAGGTCGCTCGCGCGTGGCCGATGCGGCATACGTCAGAATGCGGCCAAGAGCGGAACTACACCATGTGACTCCGGCGTAGATGCGCCCCACAGAACAACCTAAGGGCAGGAGAGCAAAACCGTTGGAAATATCTACAGCACAGAACAAGGCCGCCGGCGAGTTGGTCGACTTAGTCGCGAGCAAGCTTGGTTCGGGCCGTGCCGTCCACTCCGAGACTGCCATCGCCAGTACTGCTCGATTGGCAGGAAGCCTGCTCTTTCGGTCGTTCAACTTAGACATTTCACCCGCGAAGCCGGGGTCTGTGGTACTGAGCCACGAGGCCAACGAGGCAGGGCCGCAACTCATCACCATCATGTCCGCGATGCTGCAGCACTTCGGAGTTTCATTGAATCAGGAGAAGCTGGGTGGGGAAGCGTCAAAGCGCGGTGGTCCGACGGAGCTTTCAGTAGTCGAGTCGTTGGCTTTGTTGCAGGACGACGCGATGCGCATCTCACACGACAATGGGCTGGGGCTGAAGGAAGCTGCTCAGGCCGCCGCCATGGCGACGGCTTTTGTTGTCAAGGAATGCGCTGGGACCCTTGGTCCTGAGGTCAGCTTCAATATTTCTGCTTACAGCTTTATCGAGGGATGCAAGACGGTCCCTCCAGACATTGTTGCGAGCTCGACTTCGCCTGTACAGAAGAGGCCATGGTACAGGGTGTGGTAGCCGTCGGGCGGGCACCGGCCAGGACCGGTCATTGGAGCCCCCCGTCCAGTTCGAGCGCCGTCAACCGAGAATTGCCGCCCTGATTCGCATCGGCCAGGGGACCGCTCCGCTTGCAGTGTACGTCAATATAGTTACACTTGGTTTCATTGAGTGGCGTACGTTCCTGCCCCACCCTTCAGTAGTCCAAGTGACCTCGCATGACGCCATCTTTTGCTTGCGCTAGGCGCATCGCTTTTTCTATTTTGGTCGCAGCAGCAATCGCTGGCTGCGCAGGCCCAAGAAACTCGGTGAAGCATCAAGTTGCCCTCAAGGACATCGTTTGGCTTGAACCCGCCGATGAAGAGGCTGTCATTTACCTCTTGCGCGCGCCCCACGACAACTCTGTCATTCTCCCAATAGTCGATGGCGTTTCAGTCTCAAGGCTACCCGTCGACTCGTATGTCGCTGTCAGGCTTGCTGCAGGAACGCATCGACTGACCGCGGCGAAAGTCGGCGCTCCAGAAACCAAGGCCGCGACGTTAGCTGTGGACCTGAAAGGTGGCGAACGCCGATTCTTCTACCTCTCCACAGCACTTCCTAATCCAGAACGCATGAGCGGAGCAGCTGGGGCTGCGGTCGGAGCCGGCTTCGGCATCATTGCTCAAGTCGCGGTCACCGCATTCATCGCGGGAGCCCACAAGCAGGTCGACGACTATGGAACCTATTCATGGGTCGAGTGCGAGGACCTTGATGCCCGCGGCATGGCCTCGTTTTCTACGGAGATGGCGCTTGGAACTGAAAGTCTGGGAAAGGCCACGACCGAAGCCAAACCGAAGTGAGGGGTTCGGTAAGCACGACGTACGTCGCAATGCGGCCAAGAGCTGACGGTGGACATGCGGCCCAAATTGAGCAGCGTCGCCGTCTCGTCAGCGTGCGGTCAGTCAATGACGAAGTTGGGTCGGTTGCAAGGAACAGCGACACCTGAGTGCATCAACCATGTGACAGTCGTTCTCAGTGTTGTTGATTCCGTCCAAGGTCAAGCAGATGATGGTCAGTCGCTGCGGGGGGCAAGTTGTTGCCAATCGAGAGTCGCGATGAAGCGCAGCGTTCGCGCGACCTAGCCTACCCAAAGGAACAACCATGACCCACATATCGAGAAACTTGCGGCTGGTCGGCACACTGGCTTTCACGCTCATGTCCTTTGGCGCCTGCGGTCAGACGCCGATGGTGCTCCGGTCCAACTGTCAGGGCGTCGGGGCGGCACCGCAAGAACCCGCTGGTGAAGGCCGCACTGTCTCTGTGAGTCAATACAGCTGCCTGAACGAAGGCGGACCTCTTGAGGGCAGCGTCATGACAGGCACGACCATTTGGGACTCGAATAAGGGCGCAAGTGTGTCTCTGTCGGGAAGCGGCGTGATTCGCAAGCCGGGCTCATTGGTCGTCTACGTGGTTACTGAGTCCACCAACAGCACCACGATGGTTGACGGCAAGGTCACCGGCTTCAGCGGAACCGGGAAGGGCGTCTATCAGTTGGCTACGGGCGGCGCCTCTTCGCTTGCGGGGAAGTCATTCACGTTCAAGTTCCATAGCACCGGGTTTGGTCGATTCGTGGTTGACACCTCGCTGGATTAGCCGAGCGTGACAGGCGGGCTCGCATATGCCGTCTGCTTAGAGTTGACATCTACCAGGTTCACTCGCGGGCAACTTTGTCGTGCCGGCGGAGCGGCCACGGAAGGTCTGAGCGTCGGGCAGAATCCGGCCACGACCGGACGTTGAGAGGCGGCCCACGATTCGGAGAACAAGGATGGATGAGGAAAAGCTGTTTGGCCTTGAACTACGCAAGGACTACCTGGAGGTCATTCGCCGAGGAGACCGCTTTTTCGTCCGTTACGATGCAGGCGCTCAGCAGATGGCATGGCGAGAAGACGAAATCAGCGAGCAGGAGGCCATGAGCATTGGCTCCGGCAGGGCCGGCGAATATGACGTCATAGTTTGCCTGCAAAGGCGCCTGAGGTTGGATGCAAACACCTCAAACTGGCTGCCGCCGACGTGAGGCAAGATTCGGCCAGAATAGGACCTACGGCCTGACCTGGGTGGTTGCGAACCCACGTAACGGGAAGCGCTCTTCACGCCTCTTTGTCATCAACGAAGCCGGAAGGTGCACTGCAGAGCATCGAGCATGGCATCGAGACGGCACCGGTCACGCTGTGCTGATCAAGCGGCCGAGCGCTTCTTCTCGATGGGGTTGGCGGTGAGCCCCTCGGCCGGATACGCCCGCATGAATTCGCGCGCTTTCTCCGGCTGGGCCGCGTTCAGCCAGGCGCCATACGAACCTTC
The DNA here is from genome assembly GCF_052114385.1 of Variovorax sp. M-6. Classification (NCBI taxonomy): domain Bacteria; kingdom Pseudomonadati; phylum Pseudomonadota; class Betaproteobacteria; order Burkholderiales; family Comamonadaceae; genus Variovorax; species Variovorax sp. M-6. Next base: position 136,036 of record NZ_JBFREQ010000005.1, read on the forward strand.
GTTCAAAATCGTCAACATGCGCTTTTCGCTGCCCGGTTGCCCGTAACGGTGCATCAGCGCGTGGCTGTTGGCGTTCACCGTGAGCAGGCAGAAACTGACGATCACCTCGCCCTGCGCACCGGTCCAGCACTCCCACAGACCGGCCACGCCCATGGGTTTGCCGTCCACCCGCGCGACACGCGTGGACACGGCTTTGCCGCTGCGAAAGTCGTCTTCGTGAAACGCCATCATCGGCACGATGCAACGCTGCGCACCCAGCCAGGCGCCGCGAAAGTTGTTGGACGTGGTCGCGGTCTCCGAGCGTGCGTTGACCAGCTTGGTCGAACGCAGTTTTGCGTCAGAAGCGGATTTCACCCAGGGCGGGACCAAGCCGAACTGGCCCACGACGAGCTCGCGTCCGATCGCGCCTGCGTACGGGTGTTCGGCGCCTTCGACCGAAGGCGGTGCCGGTTGGTTGCGGATGAAAACGCCTGGGCGGCAGGGCCAAACCTGGCGACCCACCGCGGTGTCGCTGGGCGCGTCGACGTCAAAAATATCCCGGTACAGGTGGTCGGGACGCAGGCATTCGTATTGGGAGCTCATGGCGAGGATGGTAGACCGCGCGCTTCGGCGTTTTGTCGGTGTACGCGGGTCATGAGGCCCCGCTGCCGATCCAAGACCCACACAAGCGGCTGACAGCCGCCACATCCCGCAAGAGAGACCTAAGCACTGGCTCCAGCGGACGGTTTCGCCGCCCGCTGAGATTCAACGTTGAACGACCGCTTCGGGCCCGAAGCGCCTGGTAGCCGACAGGTACAGTCGGCCAAGACCAGACCTTCGCCGATGCCGCCCAGTTCGCGAACACCCCGAGGATGGCGCCTCGCCGGCCGGCTACAGGCGACCAACACGGACATTGGTGAACCTGCCTCAATCGCGCACAGTCGTTATCAGGCCCGGTGTTTTCCCTAGGCAGATTCGTATCAAGCCGACCCTCGATTGACAACTTCAGTGTTACATTTTAATGTAACTAACTGTTGATTTGAGGGGCCTAAATGGATGGAGGAGAACAGTCGGTCGCGCGGGCCGGAAAGATCATGCGCCTACCTGGCATGCGCTCGCGTGCTGTGCGGCGGCCCTGATATTGGCTGCAGGTGGTGGGGGCGGAGGCGGCGGAGTCCTGCCAGGCACGGTCCAAACCACCAGCCCTTCTACAAGTGCCGATACGCCCCCGGGCACTTCTTCTTCGGTACAGATCACCTATCTTTGGAGCTTGGAGTCAAAGCCCGCAAACAGTGCGGCGCTATTGTTCGACACGACGTCGCCTGTGGCACAGATGCAGGCGGACGTCGTCGGCACGTACAAGTTCAAGCTGGTCGTATCCAACGAAGGCAAGACCAGTGCCCCGTCTGCGTGACTGTCGAAGCCGTTGCTCCAGGTGCGATGACGCCCTTTGCTTCGTTCAAGGCGTCCGGGTCGCGCGTTCTGGAGTCCTTGGCTTGACATCGAGGCGGACAGCGGTTTCATGGGTTCTGCCACTAACAATTCGGCGTTTGCCGAACCCCCAATTGGGGCCGGGGGATACGGTCCCGCTCGAAAAGAATCATGAAAAGTTCCTTGTTGATTGTTGGCGTCGCGCTAACGCAGGTAGTCGGCTGCGCGTCGATTGTGAGCGGACAGAATCAGAGTTTGTCCGTCGAAACCCGTGATGCAGTTGGCCCAGTGGTTGGTGCGAACTGTAAGCTAGAGAACGACAAGGGCACATGGTTTGTGACGACGCCGGGCTCCACCACCGTGCGGCGCAGCCTTGCAGACATGGCGATTCGCTGCGACAAAGACGATGCGGTGCCTGGCATCTCTTCGACCAAATCATCCACGAAAGGAATGGTTGCTGGCAACATTCTCTTCGGTGGTGTAATCGGCGCTGGCGTTGACGTGGCCACCGGCGCGGCGTTTGACTACCCGAGCCTCATCACCGTCGAAATGGGAAAGACTAGCGCTCCGGCAGGCGATGCAGAACAAGTTGCGCAACAGAAGAGAGCAGCCTGCATTCGCGCCGGCACCGTGGGTGCTCCTGCCTGCTAGCCCTGCATTCAGACCCCCACTTGCGCGAATACGGTAGGGAAGGCCTGAGCAACTGGCCGATGCCTTTCGCCTCCTCCTGAGCGTCCGCTTTTGCGTGGGGTCAAAGACCGCTTGGGGCCCGAAGCGCCTGGTAGCCGACAGGCTACAGTCGGCCAACACCAATGGGATGGACGCCCCCACCCGTACCGGCATCAATGTGCCAAAGTGGAAGTGTCAGCAACCACTTGAACCGAGAGGGGCGTCCACCATGAAGATTACGACTGTTGGCATCGACCTGGCCAAGAATGTGTTTCAGGTTCACGCAGTGGATGAGCATGGCAAGGTTGCGTTGCGCAAGCAACTGCAGCGTGACCAGATGACTGCTTTCTTCGTGAACCTCCCGCCGTGCCTCATTGGCATGGAGGCATGTGGCGGCGCCCACCACTGGGCGCGCACTCTGCAGGGCTTCGGCCACACGGTGCGCTTGATGTCGCCACAGTTCGTCAAGCCCTATGTGAAGAGCAACAAGAACGACGTAGCGGACGCCGAAGCCATCTGCGAGGCCGTCGCCAGGCCCAACATGCGATTCGTGCCGGTGAAGAGCGTCGAGCAGCTGGCCGTGCTGTCGCTGCATCGGGCGCGCCAAGGCTTTGTCATCGCCCGCACGGCACGGGCAAATCAGATTCGCAGCCTCCTCGGCGAGTTCGGCCTGGTCATCCCGAAGGGCATCTGCCACGTCGCCAAGCAAGTCCCTGAGGTGCTTGAAGACGCGAGCAACCAACTTCCCGGGGCGTTCCGTCGACTCATCGCTCGCTTGACCGAGCATCTCAAGGAACTGGACAAGCTGGTCCACGAGTTCGAGGACCAAATCAAGGCATGGCATCGCAGCAGCGAGCTCAGCCTCAGGCTCGAGAATATTCCCGGCATCGGGCCCCTGGGAGCGAGCGCCCTGGTGGCCTCCATCGCGGATGCGAACAGCTTCGACAACGGCCGGCAACTCTCGGCCTTGCTCGGCCTCGTGCCGAGGCAGCATTCGAGCGGAGGCAAGCCAACGCTTCTGGGTATCAGCAAGCGCGGAGACCTGTACCTGCGCACCTTGCTGATTCACGGTGCGCGCTCGGCCATCGTGGCGGCGCAGCGCAAGACGGTGAACACCAATGTGTGGCTCGCGAGCCTCCTGAATCGACGACATCCGAACGTGGCCGCGGTGGCACTGGCCAACAAGAACGTGCGAACGGTCTGGGCGCTGCTGGCCCACGGGCGAGAGTTCCGACCTAACTACGTGCCGCCGCAGCTCGCTGCGTAGCCGACCCAACCCATCAACACAGAAGGCAGGAGACTGAACCATCGATTGCTCAGGCAATCACGCAGTGATGGCAAGACAGGTAAGACCGTGGTTGGCGAAGCCCAGAACGTCCGGGGCACCTTGAGTGCGAAACACCAATAGAGGAGCCGACCAGCAAACCCCATCAGGGACAGCGGCGAAAAGCCGCAGCGAAAGTCCGAATGTACGGGTGCAATCGAACCTCCGTGTCATCATCAACGATTGCTTGGCAAACCGGGGGCGTCCATGTACGGACGTTCCCGACCACCTCTCAAGACATGACGATGTCAGACATCCAGCCCACGAACCCGCTCCTTCTGAATGACCAGGACGTCGAGTACGCGCACCCCAAATGTTGCGGGGACGAGGACCTGGTGTTCCTACGCTGCCCGTCGTGCGCTCACATCTGGGTTGACTGCTACGAGTGCGATACCTGGTTCGTCGACTTGGCCGACCTTTCGAACATACAGCACCCCGACCAAGCGGCTGACGGCCGCGTGGCGTGCCCCAGATGCGCGAAGCCATTTGAAGATGTCCGATACCTGAGCGCAGGGGTTGTCGACAAGTACTTGCCCACGGCCGACCAGGTCGCTGAGGCTGGCTATGCTCCGCACCTGGCTCAGCATCTTCGGCGCCGATTTGGCGTCGCCGAGTGAGCCTAGCAGGCAAGATGCGGCCAAAAGCAGTCGGTCGCCCGCGCTGCAGAATTCGTGGGATAGCAATCGTTCGCGGCCTGGACAGGTCGAACACCAATCACCTCGGTATCGCGCGCAATGGTCACAGCGCTCTGATTCAAGGTTCTGTATCCGCGTTTGTTGTCCTCTGCGGGTGACCTCCGCATCGCCACCCTAGTGGTGAACTCAGAGGGGATTCGTCATTGCGCTGGCCGCGCTCCATCATAGGCGTCCTGGAGCAACTGCCGAATCGCTGGCCATTCGGCAGGCCCGAAGGGACGCGGATTCCAGTAGGGGGCAGCCACGGCTATGTCCGCAGCTCGGTTCAGGTCTGCCTCCTTCATGCCAATGTCGCGCAATGAGAATGGGGCTCCGTTGGCGCGAGCGAGGTCATAGAGGCCGCTTGCGGCGGCTACGCCGTCCCTACCGAGCGCCCGTTCAATGCGCGCCATGGCATCCGGTGCGGCCTGTGCGTTGAAGCGAATAGCGTGCGGCAGAACAACCGTGTGCACCTCCGCATGTGGAAGATTGAAGCTTCCTCCCAACGTGTGGCACAGCTTGTGATGCAGTGCCATGCCAACGTTCCCCAGGACGCTTCCACACAGCCATGCACCATATAGCGCGTCACCGCGTGCATCGACATTGTCAGCGCGCTCACGCAGGGCCGGAAGCGCGCGGGCAATGGCGCGGATACCTTCCTCTGCCATCAGGTCCATGACTGGATTACCGTCGCGAGCGTAGAGGCCCTCGGCGGCATGAGCGATTGCGTTCATGCCGCTCGTGACCGACAACGAGACGGGAAGCGTCAGGGTCAGGTCGGGGTCGTAGATGACGGTTCGCGGCAGCACGCGAGAATCGCGGCCGGTCTTCTTGAGACCACCCTCGGTTATGCCGTAGATGGGCGTCATCTCACTGCCCGCGTAGGTCGTAGGAATCGCGAGAATGGGCATCCCGGATTCCATGGCGATGGCCTTGCCGAGTCCCGTCGTCGAACCGCCACCGATTGCGATGGCGCAATCGGCGCCGAGCTTGCGAGCCTCCTCGCGCGCTTCTCGTGCTGTTTCAATCGGCACGTGCATCACTGCGTGCGGAAAGATGCCTGCAACGCGGCTTCCCAGGCGGTCGGCCACCATCTGCGCCTGGTGCTTCTGCTCCGGCGTCGACAGCACGAGCGCTCGATGCGCCCCTAGAAGGTCAATCTCCCGTTCAAGGTGCGCGATTGAGCCGGGTCCAAACACGACTCGCGAAGGTTGGCCGTTGTAGACAAATTCCTTCATGTCTTCGCCGCTCCGGCCATGGCGTCACGCGCGTCATGCACCTCGTAGTCAACCTGGTGCCTGGCAATCCTTATTCCAGATAGTTCGTCGCGCACACGCAGGTGTGCAGGATGCGTCGCGTAGCCTTCCAGGGCTTCCCACGACTCGAACTCGCTGTTCAACACGACGTCGCACGCATAGTCGACCTTGCTCACATCGACGCCAATGTCCATGGATATCAACCCCGGGATACTGTCCTTAAGTCCCAGGAAGCAGTCTCGAACCAACTGAATGTTGCGCTGCTTCTCCGCTGCGATGGTTCCAACGACATTCCACATCACAATGTGCTTGACCATTGCGCTACTACTTTGAGTTTGGGCTGAGCACGAAGTCGTACTCGACGAGGTAGGTTCCATCGGACTGTTTCTTCCAGTCTGCAATCAACGACTGCCGAACGCCGAATACGGCATCTGAGTCGAGGTAGGCATCGTCGCTGCGGAACACGTGCGTAATCAACGTCTCGTAGCCCTCGGCCTTGATGAGGAAATGAAGATGTGCGGGGCGCCAGGGATGGCGGCCGAGAGATTCCAGCATGTCGCCAACCGGACCATCGTGCGGGATTGCGTAGGGTACTGCGAGGATGGAGCGGAAGTGGTAATGCCCTTCGGAATCAGAGTGCAGGATGCCGCGGGCCTGGGCCCCGTCAATCTCGGCATGCTGCACGTCGTAGAGCCCATCCTCGTCGGACTGCCAGACGTCGATAAGAGCATTGGCAACGGGGCGACCGTCAAGGCCGCGCACGGTACCGCGAACAAGACAGGGGATGCCGCGTGCGCCGTTGGAGATGTCTGCGCCGAGCTCGTACTCGGGAGCGCCTTCGACGTGGAATGGACCAAAGACGGTCGCTTCAGTACAACCCGTTGGCTTGTCGTTGTTCTGAGCAACGGTGAGCATCGAGAGACCGAGCACGTCCGACAGCAGAATGAATTCCTGTCGCTTGTCGTCAGTGATATGGCCGCATCGCGTCAAGAACTCAATGCCCTTGAACCACTCCTCTTCAGTGAGTTCAACCTCGCGTGCGAACGCGTGCAGGTGATTCACCAGGCTTGTCATGACTTGCTTCAGCCGCGGGTTTGTGCATTCTGCATGCCGTGCCAGCACGGCTTCTGTGATGGTGTTTTGGTCCAAGTTTCGCATGGGCTCTCCAGATTTTTGTGATGCTTGTGACTTGCCTTGTCGGCCCTGCCGACGCGGCGTGGTTCACTCAGGGTGGTGGGCGTTGAACGCGAGCGCTGCGCTTGCCGCGGACGCGGCATTGATGAATGCTGGGCGTTCAGAAGGCACGAGGCGTCTAGAGGTGGGAAACAAGGACCAACCCCAGCGTTGTTGTACGAAGCCCCAGAGTCCTTGTTTGAAGAAGACGGTGGTGACGATAGCGATGAGGCCGAGTCCGATGAGGTACCAGCTGCCGTAGTCGCTGAATACCTTGTTCAGTGCCCAGAAAACCAGGGCTCCGACAAGCGGGCCTTCGATGCGCCCGATGCCACCAATCACCACCATGAAGATGGCGAACGCGGTCCAATTCACGCTGAACGCCGCATCGGGGCTGATGCGTAGATTTCCGACGAAGTACAAAGCACCGGCCAATCCAGCGCCGAAGGCGCTTACCGCGTAGACAGCCAGCTTCATGCGGTCCACGGCGATGCCTTGGGAGCGCGCAGCGACTTCGTTGTCACGGATGGCCAGAAGCGCCAGTCCTTGCTTGCTACGCAGGAACAGGTACACCATGGCGACCGATGCCACCACGCAAGCCAGCGCCATCCAGTAGGTCCCGGACTCTCGGGTTGCCTTGTCGATGCCTCGTAGCGCGGTGAGCGTGGTGCCAGAGCCACCACCGACGGCAGAGATGTTGGCGACCGTCAGGCGGAACACCTCAGCGATGACCCAGGTGCCGATGGCGAAGTAGCCTCCTTGCAAGCGAAAGGCGATACGGGACACCGCAATCGAAATCAGGCCGGCGAGAACGGCACCGAGCAAGACACCGACGAACGGGTTGACGCCCCAGACGTTGCCCAAGGCGAGCATGGCATAGCCACCGAGCCCGAAGAATGCCTGTTGGCCAATCGACACCATGCCGCCGTACCCGGCGAGCAGATTCCACATCATCGCGAAGATGAAGTAACACGAAATCTCGACGAACTCACGCATCCAGCTGGAATCGCCCCACCATGGAAGGCTCGCGAGGACGACGACGATGGTCAGGCCCAGCCAGAGAAGCGAAGTACTTGCGCGCGTCCCGCGAGCAATGCGGTAGTCGTGAATCGGGTGATTTGCTTGCACGTTTGAATCTCCTTAGCCGCGCGTCTTCGGCATGAGGCCTTGCGGTCGGAGGACGAGCAGGACCAGAAATACCAGGTGACCGGCCCAGATGCCCCAGCCAGGGTCCAGCCGGAAGCCGACTTGTTGGGTGATGCCAAGCAGCATCGCGCCTGCAAACGTTCCCCAGAAGCTACCCATGCCGCCGATGATGACGGCCTCGAACGCGAACAGCAGCAGCATCGGTCCATCGGACGGTGACACCATTGTGCGCATCGCCTGAAGAGTGCCTGCCAGACCTATCAATGCAAAGGCGATGGCCGTCGCGAACGCGCAGACCTTGCGGGCGTTCAGGCCCATAAGTTCTGCGATTTCCTGGTCATCGGAGACGGCCCGGAAGGCGCGGCCAAGCGCGGTACGCCCGAACAGCCACTGGAGAGCAACCGTGACGAGGACTGCCAGTAGAAGAATCAGCAGCGGGAGCGTGCCTACCGACAGGTCGCTCGTGAGGGCCCAGCTCTGCGTGTTGAAGCCATCGGTGTCGATGGAGCGAGGGTCGGCGGAGAACGTTTCCAGGAGCAGATTCTGGATGACGATAGATAGTCCGAATGTCACCACCAGCGATGGCAGCGGGTCCTTGCCCAGCGTTCGATTGAGAACGACGAACTGCAGCGCGAAGCCGGCGAGCGCAGCCACGGGCAAGGTCACCAACAGCGCAAGCCATGGCGGCATGCCGAACATGACCAAGGCGACCGTCGAGAACGCGCCCAATATGATGAAGTCGCCGTGGGCTGTGTTGGTCAGGCGCATCACGCCGAAAATGAGCGATTGGCCCTGGGCAAACAGCGCATAGAGGCCACCCAGCAGCAGACCTTGAACGAGGGTCTCCATGTTCAGACTCCGAAATAGGCGAGGCTGACTTGCTCGCGCGTCAGCCTGGAAGACTCGCCCTGCAGGGACACTTTGCCTTCCTGGAAGCAGTAGAGACGCTTGGACACGCGCTGAGCGACTGACACGTCCTGCTCGACGATGACCACAGTCATGCCTTCGCCAGTAATGGTGGGCATGGCCGCGTAGATTTCGCGGATGACCACGGGTGCCAAGCCCAACGAGAGCTCGTCGCACAGCAGAACTTCGGGATTGCTCATCAACGCACGGCCGATGGCGACCATTTGCTGTTGACCTCCGGATAGCGCCGTTCCTGGCTGCCGGCGCTTCTCTAGCAAGATGGGAAACAGCCTGTAGATGCGCGCCAGGTCCCAGGGGCCCTTGCGAGCTGCATTGGCGCCCATGAGCAGGTTCTCTTCAACCGAAAGGGAAGCAAACAGTCGGCGGCCTTCCGGCACCATTGCAAGACCTTGGCGCACGATTGACGCGGGTGAGGTGCCTCCAATCGGGGTTCCCTTCAAGACGATGGATTCGCGAGCCGTCTTGAGCAGGCCCGTCAGGCACTTGAGGAACGTGGATTTGCCGGCACCGTTCGCACCGATGATGGCTACGAGCTCTCCCGCTTCGAGGCGAAAGTCGATGCCGAAGAGCGCCTGGGCATCGCCATAGAACGCCGTCAGGCCATGAGTCTCGAGCAAGGACGTATGCATTTATGCCTCCATACCCATGTAGACGCGCCGGACCTCGGGGTCCTGCATGACGTCGACTGGCAGGCCCTCCGCCAGGCGTTGCCCGAAATTGATGACAAAGAGGCGGTCGGCAACGGAGAGCAACGCGTGCACCACGTGCTCAATCCAGATCATGGTGACGCCGCCGGCCTTGATTCGCTTGAGCTCTTCCACCAACTCTTGCGCTTCGTGCTCCGTCAACCCGCCTGCGATTTCATCGAGCAGCAGCAGGTCCGGTGCTGTAGCGAGCGCCCTGGCCAACTCCAGGCGCTTGCGGTTGAGCAGCGTCAGCGAGCCGGCAGGCTTGTTCGCATGGGGCATCAATCCGGTCTGCTCCAGGACGCTGATGGCTGCGTCCCACGCCTGGCGCTCAGGGAGCCCGGCGCCGAAGCTTGCTGCAGTGACAAGGTTCTCGAATACCGTCATGTGCCCGAAAGGCTGCGGCACCTGGTAGCTGCGGCCGATTCCCCGGCGACATCTGAGGTGGGGTGGAAGGGCAGTGATGTCCTCCTCGCGATAGCGCACCCCTCCGGCGTCAACCTTGACGTCACCGGAAATCAGGTTGAACAAGGTCGTCTTGCCGGCGCCGTTGGGCCCGAGGATGCCGAGGGTCTCGCCCTTCTCCACGGCAAGAGAAATCCCATCGGTGACCTTGACCGCCCCAAAGGACTTGCTGACCGTTCTCAGTTCAAGTATCGGCATCGCCCGCCCGCCATCACATCAGCTGCAGCGTGCTGCTGGTGGGAATCGCTTTGGCCGACTCGTTGTTCACGATGGCCAGCTCATACTTGAAACGCTTGCCCTTGGTCCACTGACCCAGAACGAGTGGCGTCTTGCTCACGTTGCGGAAGGGGCCCTTGCCCTTCCAGCTGATGTCGCCCACCACGGTCTTCAGCTGGGTCGCCGCGACCGCATCGCGGACATCGCGTGGCTTGAGGGATTTGCTTCGCTTGAGGACATCGGCCATGACCTCGAACAGTGCGTGAGAGAACGCCAGCGGCTGCGTCCACTGTTTCTTCGTGCTTGCTTCGTAGGCGTCGGCCAGTGCCCTGGAGCTTTGCCCGGTCAGGCTCGAGTTGAAGGGATGGGACGGGCTCCACCAGACCTCGGTGGTCAAGCCTTCGCCGAGGTCACCCAGTGCCTCGATGGCCACGGGGTGCATGAGGGCTTTGCCCAACGAGACGACCTTGGGCCTGAAGCCTTGCTGACGAGCCTGTGTCAGGAAGGTCTTGGCGTCTGGCGGAATGATGACGCCTGTGACGATTTCGACCCCGTCGCGCTTGAACGCTGCGATTTGCGCCGAGAAATCCTGCGTGCCGCTCTGGAACCGACCGGGGTCGGTCAGGCCAAAGCCCATTTGAGCGAGAGGCTTCGGAAACCCAAGGTTCTTGTCGCCCCAAGCGTTGCCATCCCCATCGTTCGGGAAGAGCGCGCCAACCTTCTTGTTGGTCTGGACGCTCTTCCAGCCGTTGGTGAATGTCGAGATGACGTCCTCCAGACCCCAGAAGAAGTGGTAGGTCCAGTCGAAGCCGGTTTCCGGGTTGCCCTTGCGGCCGAAGAACCAGGGCTGCCACGGCACGACCGAGCTGATGCATGGAACCTCGTTGAGCTCGGCAGCATCGCTCACCGGATTCGCCGTTTCAGGCGTGCCCGCGGTCAGAAGCAGCGCCACCTTGTCCTTGAGAATCAAGTCGTTGGCCACTTCGCCGGCGCGGTTGGGATTCGATTGACTGTCCTTGAGCAGGACCTGAACCTCGTACTTCTTGCCCCCAACCGACAGGCCGTCCTTGAAGGCGGTCTTCATCTGTTCGATGACCCACTTGTCGGTCTCCCCGAAACTTGCCAAGGCGCCGGTCTGGGGCGACACGTAGCCGACCTTGATGACATCGGCAGCGCTGGCGAGTGAAGCTGTCCCCGTCGTGGCGATGGCGGCGAGGCCTTGAGTGAAATGGCGGCGATTGAGGCTCATGACTTGTCTCCTATGTGAAAGGGAAGCGTGCGGGTCAGGCGAGGGCGGCCTGGCGTGCGTTGCGGTCTTCGTTTGCCGCTTCGTCGACGAGCGTCAGATGCAGGCGCGACATCACTTCCTCGAATCGCTGGCGCATCTGCTCGGGAGTGCTCGCGGTGGCTGCTACGTAGAAGTCGGGGCGAAGCAGCACGTAGCGCGCTTCGATGTCGCGGAGCCACTTGGCGTACGTGCCGTTGATGTCCACCGCGTCGCAGGACGTACCTGGCCTGCCGACTTTGACGGTGACGCCGTCAAGGTGTGCGAGTTGCATGTGTTGGAGGGGTGTCAGCGCATCGGCAGGGTCCGTGTCCAGGGCAATCAGCATCCAGCCTTGACTTACCGCTTGGTCGAAGCGGTCGTGCTTGCCATGGGCTTCGACGAAGCCCTGAACGGAAAGCTCCCCAGCATGCGCAGCGTCCTTGCACCACGCGCCTTCGCCCAAGCGACAGATGTCCGTCGGAACGGGCTTGTTGTTGCGCTCGGCGAGCTCGGCCTTCATGCGTGTGTCGCGCTCGGCCGCTTCCTTCTCGTCGTGGATGCAGATGATTTTTCCCAGCTCCTGGCTGAAGTCGATGTAGTGCTTTGCGTGCTCCAGGCGTTCGGTCGTGTAGCTCTCGAGTATTTCGAGACCCTGCTTTCCTTCAAGGATTGCGTTGAGCCGCCAGCCCAGGGCGACTGCATCTCGCACTCCGGCGCACATGCCCTCGCCGGCAAACGGAGGCATCAGATGGGCGGCATCACCGGCTATGGCGCAGCGGCCTTTGGTCCACTGTTTGGCCCAGCGCGCCTGGAATCGGTAGACAGCACTGCGCTCGAGGACGGCGTTTTCTGGCGTCAGGCCCCAAGGCTTGAGCAGCTCCCAGGCGCGTTCGGGCTTCTGCATTTCTTCGACAGATTCGCCGGGAAGCACCATGTATTCCCAGCGACGACGGCCCGGGCCGCCTGGCACGATGGTCGTAGGGCGCTTCGGGTCGCAGAGTTGCCATTGGGCAGGCTGTACCTGGTACGGCCCATTGGGAATCATGTCGAGGATGAGCCAGTCGAAGAAGTAGCCCTTGTCCTCGTTTTCAATCGCCAGGCTTTCGCGGACGAAGCTGTTTGCACCGTCGGCGCCGATGACGAACTTCGCGCGCAGCGTTTGCGTCGGTCCATCCACGCCGACTTCTTCGGGATTGCGCTTGAGCGTGAGGGTGACGCCCTCCGCATCTTGAGCCAGTGCGACACCCTGCCAGCCGCGGACCTGGGTCACCGCCGACAATTCGCTCGCGATACCGGTGAGGCGCTCTTCGAGGTCCGGCTGGTTGAACCAGTAGCGCACCCGCCAGCCGGATGCAGATGTGCTTTGCCAGTCGACGATTTGCAGGTTCTCGCCCTTGGCATCCTTCCAGTAGTACAGCTCGTCGTGGAAGCTGATGGCAGGGTCGTTCTCTGAGTCAATGCCAAGCGTCGCGAGGATGCGGGCAATCTCGTGGTCGTAGGTGACGGCCCGCGGCCGGCCATAGGATTGGCTCCAGCGCTCGACAAGCGTGACGCGTTTGCCACGCTTGCCAAGGAGGATGGCAAGCAAGGTGCCGACAGGACCGCCGCCGACGATGGCGACGTCCGCGTCGAAGGATTCGGTGGCAGGAGTGGCTTTGGAATTGGTCATGATAATTCCTTGAAAAGTGAGCGTTCGCTTGCTTATCGGCCGACAAGCAGTGAAAAGCCAGGCGGTTAGGCGGTTGCTGGGAGCAACTTGGCTGCATCTACTCCCGACGTGGAAGTGAATGTAGGTCGAAAATGAATGACATTCATATATGGTTTACCCTCATATTCGGGCGCTGGTCCGTGTCCGGGTATTGCGCAACGGAGCAGACGCCCCTTCGCCGGAGGGGGAGGTCCGGGCGGCAGAAGGGATTCGGAATAGACTGACGTTCATGAATGAAGCCAATCCGAACGCCATCGACACGGCGCCTCAAGAGCCGCAGGGTCGGGTGGCCCGTCGCCAACAGAAGAATCGAGAGGCCCTGCTGCGGGCAGCCAGCACCGTGATGAGCAGGAAGGGACTGGACGGCGCGACGATGCTGGAAATCGCCGAGCTGGCCGATGTCGGCGCAGGCACCGTCTACAACTACTTCAAGTCAAAAGACGAACTCGCGATCGCAGTGCTCGAGGACATGATGCACAGCCTCGCGCTACGCATTGCGGCGACGACCAAGGGATTTACGGACCCCGCGCAGGTCTACGCTTTCGGCATTCGCACCGTCTTGGAAACGGCGACCAACGATGTGCGCTGGAAGCAGTTGCTCAACCGCTCAGAAGTGATTGCGGATGCGCTCTTCCGTCGAATGGGTCCGTTCGCGATTCGCGACCTGCGAAGGGCTGCCGATGCCGGGCGATTCAAGATTCCCAATGCCGAACTTGTGTGGCGCTTGACGAGTCACGCGATAGTGGGTGTCGCGCTGGCCATCACTTCGGGCGCGGTGCCCGCCGATTCGACTGACCAGGTGATTGTTCGACTGCTCGGGATGACCGGGATCGACGCCGACTCTGCACTTGAACTCGCCATGCGGCCAAGGCCTGCTCTTTCCGAGATTTCAGGCGGCGAACGATGATGACGCCCGTGTGGGGGCATTTGGTTCTCGCAGTGGCCCGTGTTGATGCACCGCCGCAGATTGGTGGCGCAGTTCGATTGCAAGGATAGCTAGACTGCACTCCCCGCCCGACGGCAACGACGACATTCGCAAGGGCAATTCCTCAGGGGACTCTCGAACGTCGGCCCCCGTTGGACGTCACATCTGCAACGGGCGCGAGGCTCCAAGTCACTGAACGTCTGCTTTCGCAAGGACGCTACTTCCGCTTCGGGCCCACTCCGGCTGTACAGATTTCTCTGAAGCGGCTGTTCGTTCCCTGCTCGTGGGAGAGGTGAATGGGTCGTCTAAAGACTCCAGAGCATGGCTCTACGGACCTCACGTCGCCCCTTATTCGCCCTCCAATTTGCGGAGGACAGGGCTTCCTTGCCTTGGGCGACTGTGTGCGAATTTATTGAGTTGTTTGCACTTTTAATAAGTTGTTCGCGCACTTATTTACCTAGAACACAAAGCACGAGTGCAATCCGTCGTTGATGGTGATCCAGCCCTTGCCGATATCACCCGGCCCGTCGAAAGGCGCAACGACGACCGAGTTGACCTATTTGGCGCGGAGCTTCGTGCGATGAACGACAAGGTCCTCGCCTCTGGATGCTGTGCAAAACTCAAGAGCCGAGGCCAGCCAGCGTGTGCCGACCGGAGGCAGCCCCGGTTCAGACTTGATGATTGGACACACGGCGTCGGCCCGTTTCATCGTTGCGAAGACCGAGGCAAAAGCTGACCGTTCAGCTACTTCAGCGAAGGTCACAGCCGGCCGCTGCGGTCAAAGATCTTTCGACGACAAGCGGGTGGTCTCCGCCTGCTGCTTCATGCAAAAAGTGACAAGAAATGCCGGAAAGGCGAAAACTGGCGACCAGCCGATTCCGGAATTTTCGCTGACTTCGCGCGATAGACATGCAAACCCGCGACAAGTTTTGCCTGAATTCGCGCCATCTTTTGATCAAATCCACAGTTTCGTGTGGACTTCGGAATAACTTGGCGGGAATGACAAGATATGCCGGAACGAAAGAAGACAAGATTAGCGGGAAAAAGCTGCGTTGCGGCCAATGTGCTGCTTAAGCGTCCGACTGTTAATCCGTAGGTCGCTGGTTCGAGCCCAGGTCGAGGAGCAGTGCTGGCTGGATGCCCATCCAGTATCGAGAATCGTGCTGATGCACCGACTTCTTTCGACCTTTCTCCTCGCCCTCCCCCTTGCCGTTTCCGCCGCTCCGCGCACCTGCCTCGTGGTCGGCGTTTCCGACGGCGACACGCTCAAGGCCCGCTGCGGCCAGCCCGGCACCTACGAAGAAGTCAAGGTCCGGCTGAACGGCATCGACGCCCCCGAAAAGAAGCGGCCGTTCGGCGAGCGCTCCAAGCAGGCGATGTCTGACTTGGTCTACATGAAGGACGTCGACCTCGACTGCATCAAGACCGATCGCTACGGTCGCAGCGTCTGCAGGGTGATGGTGACGCCCGCCTCAGCGCCGGGCGGACCCAAGACGCTCGATGCCGGCCTCGCCATGGTCACGGTAGGGATGGCCTGGTGGTACCGGGCCTACTCTCGCGAGCAGACCGCCCAGGAGCGCGGGCARTWCGAGTTCGCCGARAYSGAAGCCAAAGCGAAGCGCGCCGGGCTCTRGCGCGATGCSGASCCGRTGSCGCCTTGGGACTGGCGCAAGGCCCAGCGCGGGGACTGATCAGGGTTTTCCACGAGCCCCGTGGACAGCCCTGTGGAAAACAGSATGTGAAACCTCGGGGATCGACTCCAGASTAGCCCTSCGACGCGATGCCGCAAAAACAGGCACTGGAGTGACCGGGGCCCGCCACTCCGAATATGATGGACGCGCCAGCTAAATGGGGCTGGAAGTGATGACCTGGTTGTGCCGTGTTAATGGCAGTCGCAAGACTGTGAAAGTACGAGAGGTGGAAATCGGTGCCACCCCCTCCAGGACCGTCCGACAAGACCCCCCAAGCCTCAACGCTCGGGGGTTTTGTTTTTCTGGCGTCCTGATCCGCTGGCTAAAATTGATGTACTGCGTCGGTGCCCCCGGCCGGGCTCGCCGCCGCTATGCTGCCGGCATGTGGGAACCCGATCCGCCAGTTGTCCGCCACGGCCGAACGCTGAATCGCCGCGAGGCATGGGTTCATCTGTTCCACCAGGAATGGATCCGCTTGGCTGAGGGCCTGGCCGATGATGCAAGCGTCACCGAGGTAGCGATCGAACTCTACGAGAAAGAGGGCGAGCGCGACCCGATTGAGGTTGCCCTCGAGCTGTTCGGGCCTATCTAGATCGGCCCGGTGTCAAACACCTCGACCGGTGCCAGCCGCAGGTCATCCCACGCCTCAGGTGGCGCGGACTCCCTTGTTGATCCCCTCGGGAGCCAACCGGTCGGTCGCCGACTTGGCCGGGTTGTAGATGTGGGCGCGATCGACTATCACTGACCAAGGGCATGACCCAATGCCTGGCGTTGCTCGCGCGGCACTCGCCCGCATCGCGCTCCCACAGTGCCATAAGAAGGAAGAACATCATGCTTTTCATTGGCCATTGGCGCATTCCTTCCGGCAATCGCAACGCCGTCATCGAGCGCTTCGCGAAGACGGGTGGGCAAGCCCCACAGGGCGTCAAAATGCTCGGGCGCTGGCACGACGTGGCGAACGGTACGGGATTCGCCATCAGTGAGGCGGACGATGCCTCCGCGATGGCGCGTTGGGCTCTGGAGTGGACCGATTTGATGGAATTGGAAATACACCCAGCCCTGAACGACGAGCAACTGAGTGCCGTGCTAGCCGGTCTGCAACGCAAGTAGCTCGTTCCCCCGGATGCGCAGGCGGGTGGCGCACGCTCGCAAGCCCCCCATCGGTTCCGCCCAGCGCGGGCTTCTTCATGTGAGGCCGCGCGCCTCTGCCGCGCTTCTCAGCGGTCGTCCGCTCCCACGGTTCCTGGATGTCCAGAAATCAGGTTCTGGAGGAGCGCCCGTGGTCTGGAGTGCTCGACTTTAGGAAGGCCAAGATCGAGCACTAGGGGCACAGCATGCAGGGCGCTCGCTCGGACTTCTGAGCTGATTGCATGAGCGCATGTCGGGGCAATCATCCTTTCGGTGCATGTATGTGTTGCGGCCGGCCGAGAATTGACCCATCTGCCTGAATTTTGCTGACCGATTGGCAAGTATTGAAATCATTGCTGGCACCTAGGACTGCGAGATGACGGAAGGGGTCAGGTCAGTATCGGCATCTGGGCCAAAACCGCGCCGGCGCCAACACTACCTGATCGCTTCTTGTATGCGAACCCGCTGAATCGTTGCTGGGCGATCGAACTCGGAGCCTGAAGCGCGACGCCGATGACCGATCTTGAGATAGCTGGAGACATCTGCACGGCCGTCGCGCAACGACATCTCACAGTCTGAACCATCCGCCCCGTCAGGCCGCAAAGCCCCGATACCTCGCAAAAGCGTCGACCGAATCGCGCTCGGGCACCCACCGGTTCTCCGGCGCCTCAATGTCGGCATGACCGAGCGCCATGCCGCACACCACCATCTGATGCTGCGGAATGTCGAGCAACTCCGTCAGCAGCCGCGGCACCATCGCCCACGCCATTTGCGGGCAGGTGTCGAGGCTGCGGGCCCGGGCCGCGAGCATGATGTTCTGCAGGAACATTCCGTAGTCGACCCAGCTGCTCTGCGTGAGGCGCCGGTCGATGGTGAAAATCAATCCGACCGGTGCATCGAAGAAGGCGAAGTTGCGTGCATGCTGTTGCCGCATCGCGGCCTTGTCGCCGCGCTCGATGCCGAGGGACGCATACAGCGCGAAGCCGTTGCGACGTCGGCGGCCCAGGTAGGGTTCGACGAATTCGGCGGGATAGATATCGTATTCACTCGCATGCAGGCCCTGCTCGTGATGAAAGGCGTGCTGCGCCCGCTCGCAGACACGCTCCCGTTCTTTACCCGCCAGCGCGATCACGTGCCAGGGCTGGATGTTGGTACCGCTCGGCGCGCAGGCGGCCAGCGCCAGGATCTCGGCCACCGTCGCCTGCAGGACCGGTGTGGGCAGAAACGCCCGCACCGATCGCCGGCCGCGCATGGCGCCATCGACCTCCAAGCTCAGACCGCCCGCCACTGATCACCCCAGAATTTGGCCCGCACGTCTTTCTTGAGCAGCTTGCCCACCGCGCTGCGCGGCAGCGAATCCCAGAACTCCACCGACTTCGGCGCCTTGGTGCTGCCCAGTTGCTCCTTGCAGATGGCGATCAACTCGGCCTCGTGCAGCGTCTGGCCAGGCTTCAGCTGAACCACGGCCTTCACCGCCTCGCCCCATTTCTCGTCGGGCACACCGACCACGATGCAATCGAGCACCGCGGGATGCCCCTGGATCGTCTTCTCGATCTCCACCGGGTAGATGTTGAACCCGCCCGAGACGATCATGTCCTTCATGCGGTCGACGATGGTGACGAAGCCGCGTTCGTCCACCACGCCGACGTCGCTGGTGTGGTGCCAGCCGAAAGTCGACACCGCAGCGGTCTCTTCGGGCTTCTTGTAGTAGCCCTGCATCGACATCGAGGAGCGCACCACGATTTCGCCCCGCTCGCCCGCTGGCAAGAGATTGCCTTCGGGGTCCATGATGCCGACGCGCACCACGCCGACCGCCTTCCCAGCCGCTCGCACCGCCGCTTCATCGAAGCTGCCATCGGTGTTGAGGTAGTCGGAAGGCCGCTTGACCAGGATCGGGATCAGGGTCTCGGTCTGGCCGAAGCCCTCGTACATGACAGGGCCGAACACTCGCACCGCTTCCTTGAACTTCTCCGGTGCGATCGGTGCCGCGCCGACGATAAAGCACTTGAGCGAAGAAAAGTCCGTGGTCTTGGCGCGCGGATGCGCCAGCAGCGCATAGACGGCGGTCGGCGGCAGGAAGAGGTGCGAGACCTTCTCCTTTTCGATGGCGTCGAACACGGCATCCGAATCGAAGCCCGGCAGGATGATCGTGGCACAACCGCGCGCCGTGAAGCCGAGCACGATCAGGCCTGCCGCATGGGTCAACGGCGCGATCACCAGATGCCGCGACTCGGGCGTGGCGGTGAACTCGGTCGAGACCGCCAGACCCATCATCTCGAGCGTGCGATGCGTATGGACCGCGCCCTTCGACGGCCCGGTGGTGCCGCCGGTGGGCTGCAGGAAGGAGACGGTTTGCGGGTTCTCCTGCTCGTTGCGGAACGGCGTCCAGCAGTCGGCCATCCACTCCTGCATGGAGCTGCCATGCTCGGACGCGCCATCGATGCAGATGTAGAGCTTCGCCTTCGAGAGCTTCGCCTTCAACGCGGGCACGCTGCTCTCGAAGTGACTGTGGAAGAACACGATGTTGGCATCGAAGTAGTCGAGCACCTCGGCATTGGTCTCGATGGTGTTCTTGATGTGCACCGACAGCCAGGCCATGTCCGCCAGGTTGATGCCCAGGTGCAGCAGCGTCACGCGGTAGTCGTTCGGGGCGTAGATCGCCACGTGCGGGCCCGAACCGGCTGCCTTCTCGCGTGTCAGGGCATTGGCGATCGCATGCGCGGTCCGCTGCGCCTGCGCGAAATCGATGCGGGTCTCGCCATCGACGAAAGCCAAGCTTTTCGGGTACTGCGCCGCGGCGCCGTCGAAGTAGTCAGCGATTCTCATGATTGTCTCTCGTTCTTGGGAATGGGAAGGGAGCGGATGTCAGCGCGCGCGCAGGCGGGCCGCGCCGTCGAGGCGGATCGTCTCGGCGTTGACGTAGGCGTTCTCGACGATGAAGGCGCAGCAGTGGGCAAACTCGCGCATGTCCCCGAGCCGGCGCGGCGCCTCCATCTGCTCCTTGAGTGAGTCGAGCACCTTGGCGTCCAGGCCCGCAACCATCGTGGTCAGGAAGAGTCCGGGCGCGATGGCGTTGACCCGCACGCCGATGGCGCCGAGTTCGCGCGCCGCCGGCATGTTCATGCCGATGATCGCGGCCTTCGACGCCGCATAGGCGCTCTGGCCCACCTGGCCCTCGTAGGCGGCGCCGGACGAGACGTTGATCACCACGCCGCGCTCCTCGCCGACCTCGGCCTCGTTCTTCGCCATCTGCTCGGCGCATTTCGACATCACGTTGAAGACGCCGTTGATGTTGACCGCGGTGGTCTGCGCGAAGCGCGCCAGCGGTGCCGCCTTGCCTTCCTTGCCGAGCAGCTTGAAGCCGGTCGGAATCGCAGCGCCATTGACGCAGACGTGGATTGCGCCGAAGCGGTCCATGATCGCGTCGATGGCGGACTGCACCGACTCCTCGCTGCTGACGTCGGTCTGCACGAACAGCGCGTTGTCTGGGCCGAGTTCGGTCACGGCCTGCTGCCCGGCTTCGAGGTTGAGGTCGAGGATCGCGACGCGCGCGCCCTTCTCCTTGACCATGTAGGCGGCAGTCGCCAGGCCCAGGCCCGAAGCGCCGCCCGTGATGACGACGATCTTGTCCTTGATTCGCATGATGTGTCCCGTGGAAAGTTCAGAACGCGTTGACGCCGGTGAGGGCGCGCGCGATGAGAAGTTGCTGGATCTGGGTCGTTCCCTCAGGGATCGGCGCCACGATCGCCTCGCGCGCCAGCTTTTCGACCAGGAATTCGCGCGTCACGCCGTTGCCGCCATGGATCTGCACCGCCTGGCGTGCCACCGTCACCGCGGCCTCGCAGGCGAAGTACTTGGCCATCGCGGCCTCCATCTCGGCCGGCACGCCGGCTTCGATCATCTCGGCGGCGCGGTAGACCAGCAGGCGTGAGGCATCGACCTGGGTCGCCATCTCCGCCAGCATCGCCGCAATCAGCTGGTGGCCCGCGATGACCTTGCCGTGCTGCTTGCGCTCGGTCGCGTAGCGCACGGATTCCTCTAGCGCTCGGCGGCCGATGCCCAGGCCCTGGGCCGCCACGAAGACGCGCGAACGCTCGAACATCGACAGCGTGTTCTTCAGCGCCTCGCCCTCGTTGCCGATCATGTTCGTGGCCGGCACCCGCACGTCGTTCAGGAAGATCTGCGCTGTCGACTGGCTGTTCCAGGCGATCTTGTGGATGTCGCGCACCTCGTACGGGTGCTCCTTGCGGTCGAGCAGGAAATGTGTGAGTCCGCGGCGCGGGTCGTCGCCGGTGCGGCAGGTGCAGATCAGGAAGTCGGAGTACGAGCCGTTGCTGATCCAGGTCTTCTCGCCATTGAGGATGAAGTGGTCGCCGTCGCGGCGCGCGCGGGTCTTGATCTCGAGCACGTTGGAGCCGACGTCGGGCTCCGAGATACCGATGCTGCAGAACAGCTCGCCGCTCACCAGGCCCGGCAGGTAGCGCTCGCGCAGGTGCTGCGGTGCCAGCTGCTGCAGCATGTAGGCGCCGAAGGAGTTGATCAGCACCGGCACCGACAGGTCGGCCGAGGTGGTGGCGACTTCCTCGAACAGCATGATCATCGTGAGCCAGTCCAGCCCCATGCCGCCATGCGCCTCGTCGACCGTGCCCGAGATCAGGCCGAAGCGCGCGAGCTCGCGCATGATCGCGCCCATCTGTGCCTTCGGCACGAACTTGTCCCGGTACTGCTTGCTGAAGATCGGCTCGATCTCGGCGGCGAGAAAGCGCTTCAAGCCGTCGACGGCTGCCTGCTGCTCTTCGGTTCTGATGACGTGTCCCATTGATTGCTCCGTGTCTTGAGGCTGAATCACTGCTTCGCGAGGATCGTGATCGCGACCACGGCTTCCTCGATGCCGTAGAGGCCGCCGCCGTTCTCCTGGATCGCGATGCGTGCGCCCGCGACCTGGCGCTTGCCGGCTTCGCCGCGCAGTTGCGTCACGAGTTCGTGCAACTGGCCGAGGCCGGTGGCGCCGATCGGATGGCCCTTCGATTCGAGACCACCCGACGGGTTGACCGGGATACGGCCGCCGACCGTGAAGTCGCCGCGCTCGGCCGCCGGGCCGCCTTCGCCGAATGGCACCAGCATCAGCGACTCGGCGTTGAGGATCTCCCCCATCGCGGTGGCGTCGTGCACCTCGGCCACATCGACATCGGATGGAGAAACGCCGGCCTGCTCATAGGCCTTCTTCGCGCCCAGGTGGGCGACGATCTTGTTCGGCTCGTCGATGCCGCGCGTGCTGCCGGTCTGCACCACGCTGGCCAGCACGCGCACCGCGCGGCCCGCCTCGCCCTTCATGCGCTTGAGCCCTGCGGCATTGCACAGCACGACGGCGGCGGCGCCGTCGCTGATCGGCGAGCACATCGGCAGGGTCAGCGGGTAGGCGATCGGCGGCGCGGCCAGCACCTGCTCGATGGTGCAGGGCTCGCGGTACTGCGACAGCGGGTTGTGCACCGAGTGCTGGTGGTTCTTGGCCGCGACGGCGGCGATCTGTCGCTGCGTCGTGCCGTAGGTCTGCATGTGCTGGCGGCAGAATGCCGCGTAGACGTCCATGAACACGCTGTAGGGCTTCTCGGACATCGTGCCGAGAGGCGGCACCACGCCCTGCCCCATGGCCATCAGTGCTGCCCTGTTCTCTGCCACCGTGGCGACATCCCAGCCGCCGTCGAAGGCGCTGAACATCTTCGCCTTGTCGGGGATGTTCATCTTCTCGGCCCCGACCGCCAGCGCGATGTCGCAGCTGCCCGCGCGAAGTGCCATCGTCGCCAGGTTGAAAGCCGACGAGCCCGAGGCGCAGGCGTTCTCGACGCTGAACACCGGGATGCCCTCGATGCCGAGGCGGCGCATCGCGATCGGCCCCGGGATCGCCGTCTGGCCCTGAAACTGGCCATTGGTCAGGCTGGAATAGAAGGCTGAGCCGATGTCGCCGACGCCGCAGCCGGCGTCCGTCACGGCCAGCCGCACCGCCTCTTCCACCATGTCGTAGACCGTCCGGTCCAGCAGGCGGCCGAAAGGTGTCATGCCGACGCCAACCACGTAGATGTCGTTCATTGCTTGTTGTCCTGGTTTGATCGGGCGCTTCAGCGGCCCGGGAAGTTCGGTGCGCGCTTCTCGGCGAAAGCCGTCAGGCCTTCGTGGAAGTCGGCGGTTCGCATGTGCTGACGCAGCATCACCTGCTCGTGCAGCAGCGCATCGGCGGCGCTCTTGTCGGCCGAAGCGCGCGCGACCTGCTTCATGCGGCGCAGGGCGATCGGGCTCTTCTTCGCGATGTGGCGGGCCAGTTCGAGCGTGGCATCCACGAGGCGGTCGTCGGCATGGACTTCGCACACCAGGCCGCAGGCCTTCATCTCGGCGGCCGAGAGCGACTTGCCGGTCATCAGCAGGTACATCGCCATGTTGAGCGGGATCAACCGCGGCAGGATGGCGGCGCCGCCAGCACCCGGATAGACGCCGAAGTTGGCATGCGCGTCCGCAATGGTGGCGCTCTCGGCGGCGACCACGATGTCGGCGCACATCGCCAGTTCGAGGCCACCGGCCATCGTCACGCCGTTGAGCGCTGCGATGACGGGCTTGGGCAAGTTGCGCAGCTGGCTGAAGATGACATTGGCGCGGTCGAGGAAGTCGGCTTCACCCGGCGCCAGGCTGGCGCCGGCCAGAACTTCCTTCAGGTCGGCTCCGGCGCAAAAGGCCGGGCCGTTTCCGGCCAGCACCAGGACGCGGATCTCGTCGTTGGCGGCAATGTCGGCCAGCCGGCGTTCGAGTTGCTCGAGGGTGGCCAGGTTCAGGGCATTCATTGCCCGGGGCCGGTTGAGCGTCAGGCGCGCGACGGGGCCGATCGCCTCGTAGTTCAGGATGTCTTCGGTCATTCTTGTCTCTCCTTGTGGGCCTCCGATGGGGTTCGGAAGGGCATGGAGGGATGTTAGAAGTGACGCCTCCCGGCCACAGGTCATTGCAGTGGATTCGCCGGTCCGGCGAATCGCGCGCGGACCGGAGCTGCTAGTGCGTCGCCGGCTTGAGCCGCGCGCGCGACGGCACGGCTGCCGTGTCGGCACCGGTCAGCTGGCCGAAGCGGGCCGCATCACGCTCATAGGAGCGCGACGCGAGCAGGAACAGCACGGCCGCAACCAGCGACATCAGCGGCGCCACGGTGAGTGCAGTCTTCAGGTCGCTCCAGTCGGACACGACTCCGACGAGGAAGGGTCCGGGCGCCAGACCCAGCAGGCTCGCGCCGAGCACCGCGGTGGCGGTGACGGTGGCGCGCACTGCGGGATGGGTGACGTCCATCACGATCGCCACCGCGCAGCCGCCGTGCGCCACGGCGAAGGCCGCGCCCGCGAAGATCAGGCCCAGCGCCAGGCCGCCAGGCGGCAGCCCGAAGCCGACCGCCAGCAGCACACCGCAGATCCCCGCGTAGGCGGCCGGCACGACGGCCCGAAGCCCCGGCCGCCCTCGGCTCAGCCGGTCCGAGAGCCCGCCGCCAAACAGCACGCCGATGCCCGCGGCCAAGACCGCCACCGCGGCCATCAGCGCCGCCTTGCGAGGTTCGAAGTCATAGCAGCGATTCAGGAAGGTCGGCATCCAGGCGATCAGGATCGACGGGATCGCCATTTGCAACCCAAAGGCGACGAAGGTGAGGTTGCCGGACCGGGCGACGAACACCTGCCGCACCAGCTGCGCCAGCGGCAGCCGTGTGCTTCCTTCCGGACTGCCGGCCAACTTCGGCGCCACGTAGTCGCGCACCACGAACGGATACAGCAGGGCCAGCAACAGCCCCGGCGCCCCGACGACGAAGAAGGCGGTGCGCCAGCCGTACTGGCTCGCGACAGCGCCGCCGATGACCACGCCCAGCACCGAGCCGAACAGGCCCGCCGACTGGAAGGCCCCCTGAATCGCTGCCCGCTTGCCAACCGGAAAGACGTGGGCCAGCAATGCGGCCCCGGCGGCGGCGTAGGCCGCCTCGCCCACGCCGACCATGGCGCGCGCCACCAGCAGTTGGGTGTAGTTGGCGGCCAGGCCGCAGGCGATGGTCGCCAGGCACCAGACGAACGCCATCAGCGTGATGCTCTTGACCCGGCCCCAGCGATCGGCGATCAGCGACAAAGGCAGCGTGAGCACGCCGACCACCACCGAGACGATGCTGACCAGGGCGCCCAGCTGCGCGTCGGACACGCCCCAATCCGACTTCAGGAACGGGAACACGGCACCGATCACCTGGCGCGACAGGTAGTCCGACAGCATCAGGCCGAAGGTCAGTGCGAACACGGCCCAGGCGTAGCCTCCCGCCGCAGGCATCGAACGCCCGTCCGGCGCGACCCGTCGCTTGTCCGCCGTGCTCATGGCGTGGTTCCTTGCGGCCGGGCCGGGGGTGTCGCGGACGGCTCGGCATGGCCGCTTGCGCCGTGACCGAGGAAGATCTTCATGATCAGCCGCTGGATGCGCGAGCCGTAGGGCGGCCGGAACAGATGAATCGGAAAGAAGCGATGCACCGCGAAGACCGCCTTGGCATGCGACAGCGAGCGGAACCCTTCGGGGCCGCGCCAACTGCCGATGCCTGAGGTACCGCTGCCGCCGAAAGGCAGGTCGCACTGGAATACATGCCACGCCCAGTCGTTGATCGTCATGCCGCCTGCATGCACCTCGCGCGTCAGTCGCCGCTCCTCGCCCGCGTCGGTGCCGAAGTAGTAGAGCGCCAGCGGGCGCGGCCGCGCGCTGACGAAGGCCACCGCATCGTCGAGCGATTCGCAGGCCAGGACCGGCAGGATCGGGTTGAACAGCTCCTCCTGCATGATGCGCATCTGCGGCGTCACGCCGGTCACGATCTGCAAGGCAATGATGCGTGCGCCGTCTCCGGGGCCGCACGAGGTCACCTGGGCGCCCTTGGCCACCGCATCGGCGAGCAGTTCGCGCGCGCGATCCGCATGGCGGTCCGACGCCATGCTGGTGTAGTTGGCGTCCGCCACCGGATTCGGCACCATGCACCGGAACGCGCGCTCGGTGGCGGCGACGAACTCGTCGATGCGCTCGGGCGGCACCAAGGCATAGTCGGGCGCGACGCAGGCCTGACCGCTGTTGAAGGCCTTGCCGTGCGCGATCGACCGCGCGACGGTGGTCATCGAGGCAGAGCGACCGACGATCGCCGGCGACTTGCCGCCCAGTTCCAGCGTCACCGGCGTCAGGTTGGCCGAGGCGGCGCGCATGATCTCCCGGCCGATGGCGGGCGAACCGGTGAACACGATGTGGTCCAGCGGCAGGGCGGCAAAGGCCTGCCCGACCTCGACGCCACCGCCGAACACCGCCACCCGCTCCTCGGGGAAGATCTCGCCCAGCATGCGGCGCAGCACCAGGGTGCAGCGCGGCGAGAACTCCGACATCTTGATCATCACGCGGTTGCCGGCCGCGAGCGCGGCGACCAACGGACCGACGGATTCGACCACCGGGAAGTTCCATGCGGCGATCACGCCGACCACCCCCTTGGGCTGGTAGACGACCTTGGCGCGGTTGCCGAGGAACATCCAGTCGACGCCGCGCCGCTCGGTCTTCATCCAGCGCCGCAGATGCGCGAGCGCATGGTCGATCTGGACCGCGGGCCCGAGCACGTCGAGCATCTTGCATTCGGATTCCGAGCGGCGGCCGAAGTCGTCGCTCATCGCGCGCGCGAGGGCATCCTGCCAGTGCTGGAGCGCCAGGCGAAGCGCCAGGAGATCGCGCTTGCGCTCGGCGAACTCGGGATACGGCGCGGCGAGAAAGGCCTTGCGCTGCAGCGTCAGCGTGTGGTTCAGGCTTTCGACGCTGTCGTCTGCCTGCGCGTCCATGCGGCTGTGATTGGTTGTGATCATCTTGTCTCCAAATTCTTCGAACGAAGCCGTCGATCGGCGCATTGATGGGCCTACTTCCTCGTCAGCGGCATCCAGTGCAGCAAGCCGAACAGCAAGGTCAGCACGACGCTGGTCGCGAGCGGTCCCGGGTAGCGGCGCACCTGCATCCAGACGAAAGGCAGCTCGAGTGCGTGAAACGCCAGGATCACCAGGGCAACCACCTGCGCGTCGTCCGCCAGCGCGTCGCGCAGCCACCCGGCGAGGCCGGCCAGGGCCAGCGCATAGATCGTGAGGAGAATGAGCTTCAGGAAGTTGTTGACCATCAAGAGAGAAAGCGCCGCCCTGCCGGGTCGGTCGCCGGAAGTAGCAATAGTCACGCGGCGGCGAGCGCCGCCATTGGCGAGGCGGCTTGCGCCTCCGCGGGGATCTGGGAAGCGCCAGTGCGCGAGGCGAGCTCGGCCGCGGCCTTGATCATGTCGGCCGCCTTCTCGGCGATCATGATGGTCGGCGCATTGGTGTTGCCCGACACGATGTCCGGCATGACCGATGCGTCGACCACGCGCAGTCCTGCGATGCCCCTGACGCGCAGTTGCGCATCGACGACGTCATTCGGCCCGTTGCCCATGCGGCAGGTACCGACCGGGTGATAGGCGCAATCGGCATGGGCGCGGATCAGCTTCTCGATCTCCGCGTCGGTCCGCGCCCAGGCCGAGCTCTTCGATTCCAGCCCGCCGAAGCGCGCCAGCGCCGGCTGCCGCATGATTTCGCGCACCCGTTTGAACCCGCGCACGAGGCAATCGACATCGCATTGTTCGGACAGGAAGTTGGTGTCGATCAATGGCGGCGCCATCGGATCGGCGCTTGCAATCGACACGCTGCCGCGAGACTTGGGCCGCAGCATGCCGGCGTGCACCGAGTAGCCGTTGCCGAAAAGGATCTTGCGGCCGTGATCCATGATCTTCGCGACGACGAACACGACCTGCAGGTCGGGCACGGCCTCTTCCGGCCGCGTCTTCATGAAGCCGTTCCCTTCGGCGAAGTTGGACGTCAGCGCGCCCCTGCGGTGCCGGCCCCAATGGATGAGGCCCTGGAGAACCGTCCACGCGCCTGCAAACGAAAGCCCGAACAGCCCGCGCGACGCACCGGCTTCGTAGGTGTGGACCAGGTCGATGTGGTCCTGCAGGTTCTGCCCCACGCCAGGTGCGTCGTGCACGACCGGAATGCCGTGCCGCTGCAGGGTTGCGGCCGGCCCGATGCCGGACAGCATCAGCACCTGCGGCGACTGCAGCGCCCCCGCCGAGAGCAACACCTCGCGGCGCGCGGACACCCGCCTGGCGATGCCATGGGCATCGCGGTATTCGACGCCCACGGCCCGCTGGCCTTCCATCACGATGCGCGTGGTTCGCGCCCGCGTGATCACTCGCAGGTTGGGTCTGGACAGGTTCGGTGTCAGGTAGCCCTTCGCGGTGCTGCAGCGTTCGCCGTTCTTCTGCGTCACCTGCGTCAGTCCGACACCCTCCAGGTGATCGCCATTGAAATCCGGGTTCGACCGATGCCCGGCCTGCACCGCGGCTTCGATGAAGGCGCGCGCATAGACGCTCGGCTCCAACAAGTCCGCAACGTTCAACGGGCCGCCTGCGCCGTGGTAGTCGGACTCGCCCCAGAACTCGTTGTTCTCGGCCTTCTTGAAGTACGGCAGCACGTCGGCGTAGCTCCAGCCGGCGTTGCCGGCCGCAGCCCAGCGGTCGTAGTCGGTGCGGTCGCCACGGATGTACATCATTCCGTTGATCGAGCTCGAACCGCCCAGCGCCTTGCCGCGTGGCTGGTAGCCGATGCGGCCGTTCATGCCCTTGTTGGGCTGGGTGTTGAAGGCCCAGTTGAATATCGGGTACGGCATCACGATCGGCAGCCCCGCGGGGCACTGGATCAGCGCGCTGTCGTCGGCGGCGCCGGCTTCCAGCAGGCAGACCTGCACCTCGGGGTCTTCGCTCAGTCGGGCCGCCAGTACGCAACCGGCCGAGCCGCCGCCGATCACGATGTAGTCGGCCGGCCGAGGATCAATCTGCGCCGGCGAGGAAGGGATGGATGCGGGATTCGTCATGGGATGTAGACGATGTGCACGTCGTCGATCCGGCCGTTGAAGCCGAACGGCGCGCGATCGCAGTAATCGAGCGAGACCGGCGAGCCGAGATTGATGCCGACGTCGAGGGTTTCGCTGGCCGTGAAGCAAAGCGGCGCGGTGAAGGGGGCCGTGCCGCGTGCCATCTCGATGCCGTCCACCCGCATCAAGAAAGTGGCCGGTGCGCCGGGGGCGGGGCCGCTCATGAGCGTCTGCAGTTCAATGCGGCGTGCGCCGGGCTCGATGCGCGCGGTGCTGCGCAGCTTTGTCCGCATGACGCTCAGGCAGTTGTATTCGAAATGCAGGTGGCCGGCATCCATGTAGAGCACCAGGCCGCCCGCCATGCCGCCGAGCGCATAGAGCACGCCCTCGCCCGTCTCCGGTACCGTCAACTCGACCGTCACCTTGTTGCTGCGCGCGCGCAGGTTGGGCGCGCAGAACTCGGGCAGGCGCGTCACGTCG
The DNA here is from genome assembly GCF_052114385.1 of Variovorax sp. M-6. Taxonomy (NCBI): domain Bacteria; kingdom Pseudomonadati; phylum Pseudomonadota; class Betaproteobacteria; order Burkholderiales; family Comamonadaceae; genus Variovorax; species Variovorax sp. M-6. The sequence goes on from NZ_JBFREQ010000005.1 coordinate 165,133, forward strand.
GCATTGAAGTGCCACTCGGTCTGACTCGTGCCGATGCGCGCCGACGGGTTCAGCAGCGGCCCGAGCCCGGCGCCGATCGGATAGACATTGTTGGCGCGCGCCTCCTCGTCGAACCGGGCCTGCAGCTCGGCCAGCTTGTCCGGATGCTGGCGCGCCAGGTCGGTCGATTGCGAATAGTCGCCGTCGAGCTTGTAGAGCGCCCAGACGTCCTCGTCGGGATTCCAGTTCGCATACGCGGCCGCGGTGGCCGAGAGCCAGGGCAGCCGCGGGCCGAACACCGACGCCATCCAGCCATCGGCGTAGATACCGCGGCTGCCGAAGATCTCGAAGTATTGTTGCGCCTTGCGCGTCGACGCAGAGCCATCGGCGAAGCTGTAGGCCAGGCTCAGGCCGTCGATAGGGTCCTGCGCGACGCCATTGACCGAGGCCGGCGGCGTGATGCCGACGAGCTCGTAGATCGTCGGTGCGATGTCGTTGACATGGTGGAACTGCCCGCGCACCGCGGCGTCGGCCTGGATGCCCTTCGGCCACGACACCGCCATTGGCACCCGGGTACCGCCGAAGTAGCCCGCCACCAGCTTGGTGCCCTGGAACGGGCTCTCTCCGGCCCAGGCCCAGCCCGCGTGGTACATATTCGCGATCTTCGGCCCGCCGAGCGCCGGCAGGCCGCCGTACTGCTCGTCGAGGATCTTCATCTGCTGCGCGAACGGAATCGGCACGCCGCTGATCGACAGGATCTCGTTGATGGTGCCGCCCGCGCCTTCGGCCGAGGCGCCGTTGTCCGACAGGACATAGAAGATCAACGTGTTGTCGCGCAGGCCCAGCCGCTCGAGTTCGTCGACGACTTTGCCGGCCTGCACATCGGCGTGCTCGAGGAAGCCCGCGTAGACCTCCATGAGCCGCGCCTGGTATTTGCGCTCTTCGGCCGGCAGGCTGTCCCAGGCCGCCAGCGTGTCGGGCCGCGGCGTCAGTTTGCTGTCGGCCGGAATCCAGCCCATCGCGACCTGGCGCTCGAAGGCCTGCTCGCGATAGGCATCCCAGCCGGCGTCGAAGCGACCCTTGTACTTGTCCGACCACTCGCTGAACACCTGGTGCGGGCCGTGCACCGCACCCGGCGCCCAGTACATGAAGAAGGGCTTGTCGGGCGCCAGCGCATGCTGCTCGCGCAGCCAGCGCTTCGCCTGCGCTGCCAGGTCTTCACTCAGGTGGTAGGCCGGGTCGTTCGGCGCCTCGATCGGCGTGGTGTTGCGGTACAAGCTCGGCTGGTACTGCGAGGTCTCGGCGGCGATGAACCCGTAGAAATGGTCGAAGCCGCAGCCGGTCGGCCAGCGGTCGAAGGGTCCGGCGGCCGAGGTCTGCAGCGCCGGCGTGTTGTGCCACTTGCCGAATGCGGCCGTGTTGTAGCCGTAGTGCCTGAGCACCTCGGGAATCGTGGCGGCGCTTTTCGGGATCTCGCCGGTGTAGCCGTCGAAGTCGCTCGCAAACTCTGTGATCGTGCCGGACTCGACGCGGTGGTGATTGCGCCCGGTCAGCAGCGACGCGCGGGTGGCGGAGCAGATCGCGGTGGTGTGGAAGGCGTTGTAGCGCAGGCCGGTGTCGGCAATGCGGCTCAAGGTGGGCGTGTGGATCGCCCCGCCGACCGTGTCGGCATGGGCGAAGCCAACGTCGTCGAGCATGATGACGACGACGTTCGGCGCACTGCTGCGCAGTGGCGACGACCGGCTGCGCCACTGGTGGGTCGACTGGGCGAGCGTGCGGCCGGCCACGCTGGCGGTGGGCGTGCTGGCGAAGGGAAGTTCGCCGTCGCGGGAATCCTGGGTCATCGGTTATCTCCGGTTCTTGTGCTGCGAGGGAGAACCCAGTCTAGGAATGGCGCGCAAGCGGCACCGGTCTTTGCCGTCAATTCGAAGGTCTGCCGAGGCGGGCAAACCTGATTGTCAAAATGCCTGCTTGCGGCGACCATCTGACGATGAATCTCCCCCTGCGCCTCCCGGGCAGTCCGGCGCAAGAGCCGACCACGATCGGCGGCTACGTGCTCGCGATCTCCAAGGCGCTGCAAGCCAGCGGCGTCGACAGCACGCGTGTCCTGAAGGCCGTCGGCGTGCCGCTCACCATGACCAACGACCCGCTGAGCCGGCTGCCGGTCAGTACGTTGACGCGGCTCTTTCGCGCCTGCGTCGACGTCACCGGCAACCCCTACTTCGGCCTGACCGTGGGTCGCTTCATCCACATCTCGAACCTGCATGCGCTGGGCTATGCGCTCGCGGCCAGCGCCGACCTCATGGAGTTCTGCCAGCGGCTCGAACGCTATTTCAGACTGGCATCTCAAACCTGCGAGATCAAGGTGGTCGAGTCGGACCATGCGCTCAGCCTGCACGTCAGGCTGCTGGTGGACGTCTGCGCCGAGACCGAGGATGCGTTCTTCACCTTCATCGTGCTGGCGATGCGGCAGCTCTACAGGCCCGACTTCAATCCGTTGCGTGTCGCCTTGTCGCATCCACAGCCGGGCGAAGGCGCCGCGCCCTATGAGGCGCTGTTCCGGGCGCCGGTCAGCTTCGGACAGCCCGGGCCGATGGTGGCGCTGCCGAAGGCGGACGTCCACAACCCCCTGATCGGCGCCTGCGCCGAACTGGCGCAGCTCAACGACAACCTGTCGAACACCTACCTCGCGCGCCTCGAGAAAGGCGATGTCGTGACCCGGGCGCGGCAGAAGATCATCGAGTTCCTGCCGAACGGCAGCTGCACGCGCGACAAGGTGGCCAGCGCGCTGGCAATGAGCCCGACCACGCTGCAGTTCAAGCTGGCCGAACGCGAGACCAGCTTCCACGACCTGCTGGACGCCACCCGCAAGGAGCTGTCCACCGGCTATGTGCGGCAGTCGGCGCTGTCAATCACCGAGATCACCTTCCTGCTGGGCTTCAGCGACACCAGCAACTTCACGCGCGCCTTCAAGCGCTGGCAGGGCGTTTCGCCCACGGCCTTCCGAGAGGGCGCGAAGCCGGCAAGCGCTTGAAGTGCCGGTCGCCGAGCAGGAAGTACGACAGCGCGGGGATGAGAACCAGGGCACCGACCATGTTCCAGAGGAACATGAAGGTCAGCAGAATGCCCATGTCGGCCTGGAACTTGATCGGCGAGAACACCCAGGTGACGACGCCTGCCGCCAGGGTCACGCCCACCAGCGCGACCACGCGTCCGGTGAACATCAGCGCCTCGGCGTAGGCCTGGGCCAGCGTCAGGCCGCGGCGCTGCCCGGCCAGCTGCACGCTCAGCAGGTACAGCGCGTAGTCGACCCCGATGCCCACGCCGAGCGCGATCACCGGCAGTGTCGCCACCTTGACGCCGATGCCCAGCAACACCATCAAGGCCTCGCACAGGATCGAGGTGATGACCAGCGGGATCACCGCCACCAGCACCGCGCGCCACGAGCGGAAGGTCAGGAAGCACAGCGCGATCACCGCCGCATACACGTACAGCAGCATCGTGCGGTTGGCCTCGTGCACCACGATGTTGGTCGCCGCCTCGATGCCGGCCGAGCCGGCGGCCGGCAGCACCTGCACGACGGCCGGGTCGGTCGGGTGCTCGTCGATGAAGCGCTCGACCACCGCCAGCACCTGGCGCAGCGTCTCGGCCTTGTGGTCCGAGAGATAGGCCACCAGCGGCATCACCGAGCATTCGACGTTGAACATCTCGGGGTTGTTGACCGAGGCCTGCTGGCCGCCATAGTTCAGCACGTCCTGGTTGCGCGAGATCGTCTGCCACTTCGGGTTGCCCTCGAAGGAGCCGGCCGTGATCTGCCGCACCACGTCGGTCAGGGCCACCGTGGTGCGCACCTGCGGCAGTTGCTGCAGCTCCCAGGCCAGGCGGTCGACATGCTCCAGCGTGGCGTACTTCAGGCAACCCTCCTTGGGCGTCTTGACGATCACCGCGAACAGGTCGCTGGAGAGCGCGTAGTTGCGGCTGATGAAGGCGTTGTCGCGGTTGTAGCGCGAGTCCGGCCGCAGCTCCGGCGCGCCGGGGTCGAGGTCGCCGACCTGCAGCTTCAGGCTCAGCGCGAAGCCACCGACCGCCAGTACCGCCGAGCCGAGCACCGCGGCGAGTGCCCAGCTGCGCCGGTCGGCGAAATTGGCCAGCAGCGCCCAGACCCGCCCGCCCTCGCCGTCCGCCTGCTGCTGCTCGATACGCATGCTGCGCGCGGCAGCCCGCGCGCTGACGCCGACGTACGACAGCAGCACCGGCAGCAGCAGCAGGTTGGTGAAGATCAGCACCGCCACGCCGATGCTGGCGGTCAGGGCCAGCTCGCGGATCACGGGGATCGGGATCAGCATCAGCACGCCGAAGCCCACCGCATCGGCCAATAACGCGGTCACGCCGGCCAGGAACAGGCGGCGGAAGGTGTAGCGCGCGGCCACCAGCCGTTGCGTGCCGCGGCCGATGTCCTGCATGATGCCGTTCATCTTCTGGGCGCCGTGGCTGACGCCGATCGCGAACACCAGGAAGGGAACCAGCATCGAGTACGGGTCGAGCTCGAGCCCGACGAGCCGCACCAGCCCGACCTGCCAGACCACCGCCACCAGCGAGCAGGCCAGCACCAGCGCGGTGCTGCGCAGGCAGCGCGTATAGCCGTACAGCAGCAGCCCGGCGATCAGCGTGGCGACGCCGAAGTACATCATCACCTGCACCAGCCCGTCGAGCAGGTCGCCGATGATCTTGGCGAAGCCGATCACGTGCACCTTGACACCCCAGGGCTTGCCGTCGGGCGCCAGACCGCGCTCGTACTTGTCGCGGATGCGGCTCTCGATCTCGTTCGACAGCTTCCAATAGTCGAGCCGGCCGCCCTTGCCGCCATCGAGCAGCGGCGCCACGATGGCGCTGGACTTGAAGTCATTGGCGACCAGGCTGCCCGCCAGCCCGGCACGCGCGACATTGAGCCGCAGCCGGTCGACGCTGGCCTTGTCGCCATCGAAGCTGTCGGGCATCACGGGTCCGCCCTGGAACCCCTCTTCGGTCACCTCGGTCCAGCGCACCGCCGGCATCCACAGCGACCTGACCCAGGCGCGGTCGATGCCCTCCGTCAGGAACAGGTCGTCGTTGATGTGCTTGAGCGCGTCGAGATAGCGCGGGTCATAGATGTCGCCGTTCGGGTTCTCGACGACCACCCGCAGCGTGTTGCCCATGCCGCGCAGTTCGCTGCGGTGGTTCAGGTAATTCTGGATGTAGGGATGACCCACGGGAATCATCTTGTCGAAGCTCGCGTTCAGCGACACGCGGGTGGCCAGGAAGCCGAGCGCCAGTGTCGCCGCGAGGCAGGCCAGCATGACCCACAGGCGGTGGTTGAAGACCGCGCGCTCGAGCCAGCTGCCCGAATCGTGCGGAAACTCGGCCAGGTCGCGCACGATCGGCATGCGGTCGAGGCCCGAAGAAACACTCATGGCTTGTCCTTGGCAGTCAGTTCGAGGGTGCGCAGGCCGCGCGGCCCGCCGAGCGCCAATGCGGCGTTTCCGCTGAAGGCGACCGTGGCCAGCGGCATCTGCGATCGCAGGCCGGAAGCCGCGAAGCTGCGCCCGCCATCGCGACTCAGGACGATGCCGCCCCCTTGGTCGATCAGCACCACGGTGCCATCGGCGGCCACTGCGCCGCCGACGACGCTGGCCGACAGGCCGGTGGCAATTGCCGCCCAGCTTGCGCCGTCATCGGTGCTCAGGAAGGCGCTGCCGCGCATGCCGACGCCGAGCACGCCGGCCAACGTCGCCAGCAGGCCGAAAAAGCTGCCCTTGCCGGGCGCAGGCAGCGCGCGGAAGCGCTCGCCGCCGCGCTCCAGCTTGAGCAGCAATCCGGCCTCGCCCGCGATGTAGTGCGCGCCGCCCGCGGCGCGCACGGCGTAGAGGTTGAGCAGCCCCGGGTTGTCGACGCGGTCGAACCACGACTCCCAGTTGCGCCCGCCGTCCATGGTTCGCAGGACGAGGCCGTAGGCGCCGACCACGAAACCGTGGTCGGCATCGACGAAGAAGACGTCGAGGAAGGGCTTGTCGGGCCCCGATTCGCTGTTGCGTCGCGCTTCGTCGAGCAGCTTGCCGTCCTGCTCGGTCGCGCCCGGCGCGGCGGCACGGCGCTCCATCTGCGCCAGCACCAGCGCATTCGCCTGGCGGCCATCGAGCAGGCGCGTCCAGCTGTCGCCACCATTGCGGCTCCCGAGCACCACGCCGTCGTGGCCGGTCGCGTAGCCATTGCGCTCGTCGGCGAAGTACACCGCCGTGAGGTCGACGCTGACCGGCACCCCGGCCTGGATCCAGCGCCGGCCGCCATCGTCGGACACGACGACATGGCCGCGCTGCCCGACCGCGACCAGCCGTTGGCCGGCGCGCGCGATGCCGGTGATCAAGCGCTTGTCGGCCAGTGCGCTGGGGCGTGCCGGCCGATCGAGCAGGTCGTCCGCCGACGCGGGGCCGCCGGCCGCCATCGCGCCGAACCCCGCCAGGAGAAGCTGTCTGCGCTGCAAGGCATTTTCCCCACGCTCAGCGCACGCCGGCGCCGGCCAGCGCGTCGGGGCTCCAGGCAGTGGCCGACAGCGGATCGGTGTACTTCAGGCCGACCGGGTAGGCGCCCATCAGGCCGGTGATGTTGTAGCCGTTGGTCGTGAAGTCGTGGAACGACTGACCCATGCTCGCAGGCGCCGGCACTTCGTACGAGGGATTTGTGTAGACGAAGCCCGCGCGGTAGAGCTGTCCGCGTGCGTCGTACTCGTCCGAGGCGACCGCGATCCAGCTGTCCTCGTCGATGTAGAAAGTGCGCTTGGCGTAGATATGGCGCTTGTCGGCCTTCAGCGTCGCTTCGACCACCCACACGCGATGCGCCTCCCAGCGCACGAAGTCCGGGTTCAGGTGGTTCGGCGTGGTGGTCGCATACGGGTCCTTGGCATAGACCAGCTTGAAGGTGTTGTAGGGGATCAGCATCTCCTTCTTGCCCACGAGCTTGAAGTCGTAGCGGTCCATCGCGCCGTTGAAGACCCAGGCGTCGTCGTAGGTCGATGCGCCCGCCGCGCCGGGGTTGGGCGTGTCGTAGGCGATGTCGGGTGCGAGCTTCACGCGGCGCTGACCGGGCAGGTACTGCCAGGCGCGGCGGCCGTTCTTCATCGGGTTGATGTAGTCCTGCGCGAGCAGTGCTTCGCCTGCGCGGCGCGCCGGGGCGGTGTAGGCGATCTTGGTGCGGAAGTAGATGTCGTTCTCGCCCGAAGCGGCGCTGCGCTTGGGGTCGTAGTACGGGTAGTCCATGTGGATCTGCCCCGTGGTAGCGAGCACCGCCTTGCCAGACGCGTCGACGTTGATGGAGTCGTACTGCGTGTAGTAGCTCTGGCCCGTGTAGCGCAGCAGGTGGTTCCACATCACCTCGTTGCCGGTCTTGGGGATCGGGAACGGAATGCCCGCGTAGGTGCCTTCGAGGCCGAGGCCATCGTCGGTGGTCTTCACGACGGTGGCGTTCTTGATCGTGTTGTCGATCACGTACTTGGGAAATGCCATCGAGCGATGCGAGGGATAGACATCGACGCGCATCGTCGGGTACTTCTTCAGCAACTCCCGCGTGCCTTCGGTCAGCTTGGCTTCGTACGGCGCCAGGTTCTGGGCAGTGATCGAGAACAACGGCTTGTCGGCGGCATAGGGGTCGGGGCGGATGCCGGAGCCCTTCTCGTAGCCGGCCGGCGGCGTGGTCAGACCGCCGGTGTAGTCGGGGATCGACTTGTCGGCGCTGCCCGCGCGCTCGGCGCCAGTCTGCGTGAGGGTGGTGCCGAGCTTCTTCGCTTCGTCGGCGCCGACAGCGGCCAGCGAGGCTTGTGCGGCCAGCGCGAGCAGCGCGCCGGTCCAGAGGGGACGGGTGTTCATAGGATGTCTCCGTTAAGGTGGGGGTTGGACGACTCAGAAGGTCGTCTTGAAGGTGAGCAGCACATGGCCGCGGTCAGACAGGCTGGCGTAGGTGCCGTTCGGAACATTCATGGCGCCATTGGCGAGCGTGCTGTAGTCGCCGTAGAAGCCGACGTAGCGCAGCGCGAAGTTGTATTTGGAGCGCACGTCTGCGGCGATGCCGATGCCGTAGGTGCCAGCGTTCTTGTTGCCGCCGGTCAGCACCGCCGAGTTGCCCGAGAGGCCGCCCGACCAGCTCAGCGGCATCGACAGGTCCACGCCCGGGAACACCTGGAACCAGGTCGGCGTGAAGTTCAGCCCGAGGCCGAAATAGTCCTTGCTGACCGCGTCCACGTTGGCCGGGATGGCGCGGTAGGCATCGCTGCCCTTGAAGGCGCCGGGGTTCTGGCTGACGCTGAGCCAGCGGCTCCAGATCAATTCGGCGTTCCAGGTGGCGCTGTCGAAGAGCGCGGTCTTGGAGATCGTCCCCAGCAGGTTGAACACGCCGTGCATCGTGTCGCCGCGCGCGCCGGGCGCATCGTTGCCCAGTTGTGCGAACTGTGTCAGCGAGATCGCGCCCGTGGCCGGATTGGCCAATGGCGCCGGAAGCACCTGGACCGGCACGCTCTGCAATGGCATGTTGCGGCGGTAGCTCAGTTCGGCGCCGAGGCTCAGGCCCGCGACGTTCTTCGCCAAGCTCAGGCCGTAGATGTCGATGTCTCGGCCGTAGAAGGCCTGGTACTGGCCGACATAGCCGGCCTGGATCTGCGGCAGCGTGGCCGCGCCGGGATTGATGTAGCAGGTGCTCGGTCCGATGGCGCGAAGGCCGGCGGGCGTGCAGGCGGCGGCCGGCACGCCCGCGGCGACCGCCGGCAGCAGCGCGAGCTGCGGCTGGATGTCGGCCGTGCGGCGGCCAAACAGGCCGGCCGTGCCGTCGAGCCATTCGGGGCTCCAGCGTGCCGACAGACCGAAGTCGCCGGTCTTGTTCGGCTCGGTGCCGGCGCTTTGCAGCAGGCGCTGGCCGGGCCCGACGATCAGGGAATCACCGCCGTGCAGCAAGGCGTCGTTCACCGTCAGGTAGCTGCCCGACTCCGGATAGCGCGCGCTCTCCCAGTCGAAGAAGGTCTGCGCAGAGAGTGACAGGTCGGCGGACGGCTGCACCTGCAGCGTCATCGAGTTGCGCGGCCGGTACAGCTCCTTGGCCTCGATGCCGGGCGTGGCGAGCGCCTTCCACAGGTCCAGCGAGTACTGGCCGTAGGAGATGCCGTTGACCGCGCCCCCGCCCAGCAGGCTCTCGCCCCAGTACACCGTGTGCTTGCCCAGGCGCAGGCTCACGCTGGTGTCGCCGATGTCGGTGCTGCCGAAGACGAAGGCATCGAGCACTTCACCGGAAACCCCCTTGGCATAGCGGCTGGTGTAGGGCGACAGCGCACCTGCGGTCGGCAGGCCGTTGACCAGCGTGTTGGCGGTCGCGTTGTTGCGGTTGTCGAGGTTGTTGTAGGCCGAGTCGCCCCAGGCGGCACCGCTCAGGCGGAAGCCGTATTTCTTGTCGACTACCAGGTCCATCTCGCTCAGCAGGTCGAGCCGGTTGGCGATCAGCGAGTGGTTGCTGAAGTTGCGGTCGCCATCGTCGAAGTTCGGGTTGCCGAGGATCGCCTTGTCCTGGCCTTGCGTGCGCTGGCCCAGGTTGTAGCGCAGCGTGTTGTCCCAGCGCAGCACGACATCGGGATTGCCGGTGTCGATCTCCATCGAATGGACGGGTGCTGCGAGCGTGAGAAGGGCCAAGGTGGCGCTGGCGACCGCGGTGCGGCGATGGCAGGTGGCAAAGCGAAGCGAAGCGGAATGGACCACAGGTTTGTCTCGTGAAATTTGTGACGCCGGACGCTGCCCGGCTTTCTCTTTCGATCGGCGGTCGAGCAATGCCCGAAGTCGATGGACGATTCTGTGGAACACGCGGCGCGGCCGCCGGTCTTTGAGGTCAATTCGGTGGTCTTGCGAGCGACATGAAGACCGCGCAAGTGCCGGCGCGCGCCACGACGCAGCCAACAGCAACTCGGAGCTGGGCAAGAAGAACTGGGGACTGGGGCCGGCAACGATCTCACTCATGCGAAATCCGGCGCCGTAGGCGATGGACAGTGCCGTGTGGTACTTGAGGTTGGAGGCCGCCGCGATCAGGCGCGCGGACTCGTCGCGGCTGAGCACCTGGTGGCGCTGAGGGTGATCGGCGCAGGCCCGAAGCAGTCGCTCGACTGCCGGGATGTCGGGCAGCAATCCCCCCGTCCCTAGTGCCCGCCGCTGATGGCCTGCTGCATTTTTGCAATCGCCTGATCGAGCGAAAAACTCGCCGCCTTCTGCCGCGGTGGGAACGCCACGAACGAATCGAGGAAGGGCTGCACCAACGCCATGCCCAGGTTGATCTGCGGGACATGATTGATGAACCAGTCGCAGTAGGTACTGGGTGTGGTGTCGGCGCGCTCGTACGGGTCGGTGCGGAGTTTGAACAGCTTCGGTATCCGCAGGACAACGAAAGGCTCTCCCCATATCCTCATCGTGCTGGCCGCGCGCTGCTCCATGAATACCAGCTTCCAGTTGCGGACGCGCAGTGCACCACCAGATCGCCGTCGTCGTCGAAATAGACGAACCCCTCGCGAGGACTCCGCACTCCCTCTTTCGTCAGGAAAGCGAGGAGGCTGACCAAGCACGCGCTCCCAACGATTTGAAGCGAATACAGACCAGGATTTTTCTGCCTCCCTGCAAGGGCAGAATGCGGCCAACAGCGGACCTGCGCCGGCAGGACGCAGCAACCTGATCGGATTCGCGCTGTCGTGTGTCAGTCCATTCCATGAGGCTAGCGGAAAACACGAAGTCTTCCGCAGCCGATGGCTACGGATGCGGCACGAGCGACCTGCTACGGCCGGTTGGCAGCCATGATGACGATCTCGACGCGGCGGTTCTTCGCCTTGCCCTGGGGCGTGTCGTTGCTGGCCACCGGTCGTGCGTCGCCAAAGCCTTGCGCCGAGATCGAGTTCTGCGGCACACCCTTCGAGGTGAGGAAGCGCGCGACGTTGTCCGCCCGCGCCGACGAGAGTTCGAGGTTGGACGGGAAGCGAGCCTTCAGCGCCGGACCGATGGGTTCGTTGTCCGTGAAGCCCTGGACAATGATCTGCTGGCCGGGCATGTTTGAAAGCGTCGGCGCGATCTTGCCCAGCGCCTGTTCACCCTTGGGGCTGAGCGCCCAGCCGCCTTCGGGGAAGAGCACCTCGTTGACCATGGTTACCTTGAGCTGATTCTGCAACTGCGTGATCTGCGCCTGGTCGCTGCTCAACTGGCTCGATAGCTTCTGGTCGAGCGCCGCGTACGTGTCTGCCTTCTGCACTTCGGTGTTGTAGGTCTTGTCGGTGACGCAACCTGCAGCCAGCACGGCGGCGCAAAACACCAGACTGAGCTTGATTGAATTCATGTTTTCTCTCCACTGTGGTTGAACAATCACGACGTGGCCCTTTCAAGTCGCGGCCTTCGAACGCATCGCGCACGCCCCCAACCCACGCGGTCGCCGTGGCGAACTGCGGCGCGTTGGCGTTGGAACGGCGACGCGGACAAGCCTCTCGCGGTCGGGTGTCGCTAGTAACGTCTGCGAACCGCTGCGCCATTGGGTCCGACGCAACCCTCGCGGTATTCGCCCTTGGCGCACGTGACCTGCGCCGGCGGCGGCTTCTTGACCACTGCAGCGCCGTTGGGGCCGGCGCAGCCAGCGCGATAGACGCCGGCCGCGCAGGTGACCGCCCAGGACGTGGACGGAACAAGTCCGATGAGGCCCAACGCGGCTGTTGCGGCAAGTATGTAGCGCTTCATGACGATCTCCTTGGGTTGTGCCGATGGTGTAGCGGCCGTGGGAATGCGGACGGCTCGTTCCATTTGTTCGAATCGCTCGGTATCGTTGTCACCATCTTCGCGCCATCGGAGGCACTTGAGAAGTGGGTCAAAGGGCAAAGCGATTGCCCGAAGGTGAAGCTGCCGTGAAGTTATGGAGCGCGACCAGCGGGGCTCTTGGCGCCGGACGGATCGACGACGAATTTGGCACCCACGTCATCCAGCAGCCGCCGAAATTCTGGCGACTTGGCGATGACCGCCCCTGCGGCCGCGCGCAGGCGATCGACGGCTTCGGGCGGCAGGACGAAGGATGTCGGTTGGGCGTTGAGGTAGTTGCGTTCCGCGCCGTCAGGGAGCGCAGCGAACGAAACATCGATGGCAAAGATCTTGGTGTCCGGGACGGACACAGCCTTGCACACGGGCGAGTCCACGTGGACGGAACAACCGGCAATCTCTCGCATGCGTTCCGCGGATTGCCAGCGCGCCGAGATGTCCTTCAGCAGTTCGACCGCCTCCTAGGAGTAGTGCGTGTCGCAGACGACGACGATCATCTCAGTGGTCGTGCCGCCGCATGAGCGTCCCTGTAAAACATCGAGACCGCATCGTCGTCTCCTCCTCAAAAAGCATGGGAGAACCTTGAGCCGTCATCTGCTCATTGACTCCTCGAACGGCAGAATGCGATCTTCCCGCATTCGCGCCGTGCTGGATTCAGCCTTGGGGCAAAGCGCTTGCCCGAAAGGGAAGCGCACAAACATGGTGGACTTGTAACCGAGTTGCGCGGATCATCCGATCCAAACGCTTGCAATGTGATCGAAACGATGCGCATTCAGACAAAAAAACCTTCAGGGGACGATCCTCGCGCAGGATTCCCAACCATCATCCGGCGGGGAACCCGTGACCAGGAATCCGCCGCGCCGACTGCAGCCATTCGAGGCGGACACTGGTGTGGGTGGCTAGTTGCGATCTGCTGCGCGCTGATCGCCCCGGGCGCCATGGCGGCCAACGCCCGGAATGTGCTGGTGCTCTATTCCAACGGCCGCCTCGTGCCTGCCAACGTCGACGTCGAGCGCGGACTGAAAAGTGCGATCGTAGATTCCGTCGATCGTCCGGTGGAGATATTCAGCGAGTTTCTGGACTATCCGGAGTTCGTCGGCGAAGACTACGAAAGCACCGTCGCGACCTATTTGCGGAACAAGTACACCGAACGTCCGCCGGACGCCGTCGTCGCCGTTGCGAGGCAATCGCTCGACTTCCTGCTGCGCCACCGCGCGCAACTGTTCCCCGGGGTTCCGCTTGTCCATACGGCCGCCTTCAGGGCGTATCCCCAGCCGTTCCCGACGCTCCCCGCCGACGTGGTCGGCGTCCCGGTTGAATATGACCCCGCCGGCACGGTCGAGCAGGCGCTTCGCTGGCATCCAAAGGCGCACCATCTGCTCGTCGTGACCGGGGCGACCCCGCGCGACCGGGAATGGGAGGCGCTGTTGCGAGACACCCTCATGCGGTTCGAAGACCGGGTGGCGATCGAATTCCTGACCGGCCAGCCAACCGACAAGGTTCTTGAGCGCCTGCGTGGTCTGGATAGTGACTGGATTGTCTTCACACCCGGCTTCTACCAGGGCGGCGATGCCCTCAAGTACACGGCGCGCGAATCGGTCCAGATGATGGCCATGGTGGCCAACGCCCCGGTCTACGGCACGTTCAGCAGCTTCGTAGGCACCGGTGTCGTGGGCGGCCGCGTCCCGAGTTTTGAGGCCACAGGTCGACAGGCGGGGCAGATCGTCAGCAGCCTGCTCGACGGCGTATCGCCGGCGTCGCTGAACCTGCCCAAAGTCATGCCCAACGAACTCAACATCGACGCACGCCAGGCGCGCCGGTGGGGCATCGACGACAAGGACATTCCGTCCGACGCCGTGGTGCAGTTCCGGCAGCCCACCTTCTGGGAGGCGTACCGGACAGTGGCCATCATCGGCGGCACCGTGATCCTCCTCCAGGCCGCACTCATCGCTTCGCTCACGCTCGAGCACCACCGTCGCCGCAAGGCCGAACTGGCACTGGTGCGGCGCGGGGGCGAACTCGCCCACGCGTCGCGCCTGGCAATCGCCGGCGAACTGACGGCTTCGATCGCTCACGAGATCAATCAACCCCTGGCGGCCATCCTGAGCAACGCCGATGCCGCCGAAATGATCCTCCAGTCCGACGTCGATCGGCGCGAGGACCTGCACATGATCCTGACCGACATCCGGCGGGACGACCTGCGAGCCAGCGATGTCATCCGCCGCCTGCGCACGCTCCTGTCCAACAAGGCGATCGAGCGCCAGGCCTTCGAGATCGCCGAGATCGTCGGCGATGCGTGTGCCATTCTCCAGGCCGAAGCGAGGCGCAGAGAGGTGACTCTGGTCGCGCGAGACGCAGCGACGCCCGGCCGTGTTTTCGGTGATCCGGTACAGATCCAGCAGGTGCTCATCAATCTTGTGCTCAATGCGATGGACGCTGTCGCGGGAATGCCCGGGGACCGACGCACGATCGTCGTTTCGGTCGAGCCAGAGGTCCGAGGGTTTGCCTTGCTCGTGCGTGATCGAGGCAGAGGCATTGCGCCCGAACACCTCCCCAAGCTCTTTGATTCGTTCTTCAGCACCAAGCGCCGGGGCATGGGGCTTGGGTTGTCTATCGCACGGACCATCGTCGAGGCACATGGAGGGCGAATTCGGGTGGAAAGCAATCCCGACAGTGGCACCGTGTTCCACGTCTCGCTGCCCGCGCACGGCGAAAACAACGTTCCGACTGACGCCGCCCTCGCATGAACACCTCCCCACTCATCCACGTTGTCGATGACGACGAGTCGCTGCGCACCGCGCTGCTGAGATTGCTCGACATGGCGGGCTTCGAGACTCGGGGATACGCGTCGGCTGGCGAGTTCCTGCTGCATCCGCCACCCGATCGTCCGAGTTGCCTGCTGCTCGATGTCCGCATGCCCGGCCCATCGGGCCTGGACCTGCAGGGCGCGCTGGAGGAGAACGGCGTCGCGCTGCCGATTGTCTTCCTGACGGGCCATGCGGACGTGCCTTCCACCGTGCAGGCCATGAAGGGCGGGGCGGTGGATTTCCTGGAGAAGCCGATTCAGCGCGACGCCCTGCTCGCAGCCCTCGAACGCGCGCTCGCTCGCGACGCGGTTCAGCGGGCGGCCAGCACTGAGGCCTCGCGTCTTCGCGCGCTGTTCGCCACGCTGTCGGCGCGCGAACGAGAGGTCTTCGATCGTATCGTCGCAGGCAAGCTGAACAAGCAGATCGCCGACGAACTCGGCAGTAGCGAACGCACGATCAAGACGCAGCGCGCACACCTGATGATCAAACTGAGTGTCGATTCGGCGGCGGAACTCGGAGCCCTGGCCGAAAAGCTGAATCACAGCGCTACCTAGGCCACTGCCGCATCCGGTCGGTCTTTCGGGCAACGAATTTGCCCCTTGGCCGGATTTACGCGCCGATCCGGCTGCCGGATCATGGCTCATGACCCAATTTGCGATCACTCGATGACAGCTTGACGTCCGTCGGACACACGGGGTGGTCCGGTCAAGATCCACAGACGCCATCAGAAGTCGCACGGAGATCCGTGATGGCGTTGATCGCAGGCCGGGTGGTGGTTGTGGTGGAAGACGACGACAGCGTGCGGGAGGCGGTCCGGCGCTTGCTCGATGCGGCCGGATTTCGGGCGGTGGCCTACGAATCGGCAGAAGCCTTGCTGGCCACGGGCGGCATCGAAGGCGCCTTGTGCGTGATCAGCGACATCAAGCTCCCAGCCATGTCGGGGCTCGAACTGCTGACCGAACTGGGTGTACGCGGTGGATGGCCATCGGTGATCCTGATGACGGCGCATGACTCGGTCGAGGTACGCGAAGAGGCGAGGCGCCGTGGCGCTGCGGGCTATCTGGTCAAGCCGTTTCAGGGAAATGCGCTGCTGGCTGCGATAGGGCGCGTGGCCGGTCCGGCACGTCCGCCATGAGGCGACCGTCTGATGGCGCCCGGCAAAGAGGCATGAATCCGCCGACCCTCGAGAGGCCAGTCACTAGCGAAAGAGGAGATCAAATGAAGAAGCAAACACGAAAGCCAAGCGTCGCGACGAATGCCGTGGCGATTCTGGTCGCGGCAATGGTGACCACCGGCGCGGCGCTCTCCCAGCAGATTACCGGCGTGCCGGGTTCGCCGAGCGCCACGACCACGATCGAGGGCGGACAGATCCCGCCCCAGCCGCCGAAGTTCGGCGGCGTGATCAAGGAAAGCGCCAAGGACTCGAAGACCTGGTGGCCGCCGCGCGTCGTGCCCCCCAAGGGCGCGCCCAATGTGCTTCTGATCATGACCGACGACCAAGGCTACGGCGTGAGCGGCACCTTTGGCGGCGTCGTCCCGACGCCGACCCTGGACCGCGTCGCGAAGGCCGGCCTGCGCTACACGCAGTTCTGCTCCACCGCACTGTGCTCGCCGACGCGGGCGGCCCTGATCACCGGACGCAACCACCATTCGGCCGGCTTCGGCGTCATCACCGAACTGTCGACCGGTTTCCCGGGCTACGACTCGATCATCACGCCGGACAAGGCGACCGTCGGCACGATCCTCAAGGGCAACGGCTACGCCACGTCCTGGTTCGGCAAGAACCACAACACACCCGGGTTCCAGTACAGCGCGGCCGGGCCCTTCGATCAATGGCCCTCGGGCATGGGCTTCGACTACTTCTACGGCTTCATGGGCGGCGAGACCGACCAGTGGGAGCCGTACCTGTTCCGCGATCACTCGCAGATCTTTCCCTGGGTCGGCAAGGAAGGCAGCTACAACCTGACCACCGACATGGCGGACGAGGCAATCACCCATATCAAGAACCTCAACGCCGCATCGCCCGAGCAACCCTTCTTCGTCTATTACGTACCCGGAGGAAGTCACTCGCCGCACCAGCCGACCAAGGAGTGGATCGAGAAGTTCAAGGGCAAGTTCGACATGGGCTGGAACGTCATGCGGGAGCAGATCTTCGCCAATCAGAAGCGCCTCGGTGTCGTTCCCGCGGATGCCAAGCTCACCGATTGGCCGGACAGCCTACCGAAGTGGGAGACCCTTTCAGCCGACGAGAAGAAGCTGTTCGCCCGTCAGGCCGAAGTGTTTGCGGCCTACACGGCATACACCGACTTCGAAATCGGCCGCGTGATCCAGCAGGTGCAGGACATGGGAAAGCTCGACAACACGCTGGTCATCTACATCAGCGGCGACAACGGCACCAGCCCCGAAGGCACCACGCTCGGCACGCCCAACCAGTACACCGCCTACAACGGCATCCTCGACGTACCGGTCCAGGAGCAACTCAGGTTCTACGACGCCTGGGGTTCGTCGGCCACCTACCCGCACATGGCAGTCGCCTGGTCATGGGCTTTCGACACGCCTTTCAAATGGACCAAGCAGGTGGCCTCGCACTTCGGTGGCACACGCCAGGGCATGGCCATCTCATGGCCCGCCCGCATCAAGGACGTGGGCGGCGTGCGCAACCAGTTCCACCACATCATCGACATCGTGCCCACGATTCTCGAAGCCGCCGGCATCAAGGCGCCGGACACGGTGAACGGCATCAAGCAGAGCCCGATCGAGGGGATCAGCATGGCCTACACCTTCGACAAGGCGAATGCCACGGTGCCCTCGAAGCGCACGACCCAGTACTTCGAGTTGATCTCCAACCGTGGCATCTATCACGAAGGCTGGTATGCCAATACAACGCCGCCGGTGGCGCCGTGGGTCCTGAACGCGCCGATGCCACCCGTGAGCGAGTACAAGTGGGAGCTGTACAACCTCGCCGAGGACTTCACGCAGTCGAACGACCTGGCCGCGAAGATGCCCGACAAGGTCAAGCAGATGCAGGCGATCTTCGACCAGGAGGCGGCCAAGTACCAGGTCCTGCCGCTCGACAACTCGCAGTTCGCCAGGGCCATTGCGCCGCGGCCGAGTGCGGTCGCGGGCAAGACCGTGTTCACCTACACCGGCGAGAACTGGGGCATTCCGCTCGGCAATGCGCCAAACGTCCTGAACAAGTCGTTCACGATCACGGCCGAGGTCGATGTTCCGCAAGGCGGTGGCGACGGCATGCTCGTGACCCTGGGTGGGCGTTTTGGCGGCTATGGCTTGTACCTGCTCAAGGGCCAGCCGGTCTTCACCTACAACATGCTGACGCTGTTGACGGCCAGGTGGGCGGGCGACCAGCCGCCGCTCACGGCCGGCAAGCACACGATCGTGTTCGACTTCAAGTACGACGGTCCCGGCGTGGCGAAGGGGGGGACGGGCGTGTTGTCCGTGGACGGCAAGGCGACTCGCACGCTGTCGGTGCCGAAGACGGTGCCATTCCTGATGCCGGCCGACGAGACCTTCGACGTCGGGGTCGACACCCGCACGAGTGTGAACGAGCTCGACTACAAGGTGCCGTTCCGCTTCAACGGGAAGATCAACCGGCTGACCTTCAACCTCGGACCGTCGCAGCTCGCGGCGGCGGAAGAGAAGAAGGTCCAGGAAGCCGTCGCCAAGGCCAAGGACTGAAGGGAGCGCGCAACATGAACCGAATCGCTGTATTGATCTCCGTTTTCGGCCTGGTCGGCGCCGGCATCGCAAGCGCGCAGCAGAACATGCTGCTGGACTACGCGGCCAGCCAGATGATCCAGAAGTTCCAGGCCGCAAGCTGCGACCAGTTGAAGGCACAGAAGGGCGCGCCGCAGACCGACAAGGAGAAAGAGGCCAAGGAGTTCCTGCAGAACGATGCCCAGGCCCGTGCCGCCTTCGTCAACAAGGTGGCCGCTCCGGTGCTCAACAAGATGTTCGTGTGCGGAATGATTCCGTGAACGCAGGCGAGGAGCAGGTCATGAACAAGTCAAGCAGGTCGATCACGATCGTCATCGTCACGGCGATGGTGGTCATCGCGGGCGGCTGGCCGGGGCGCGGCAACGCTTCGGAACTGGCCGCGGCCGAGGGCAAGGTCCTGGACCTTGCCGCGGCCGAGGTGATCAAGAAGTTCGAGGGAGCAAGCTGCGAGCAGTTGAAGGCGCGCCAGGAGGAGCCGCCCACCATGGCCAGGAAGGCCGCCATCGCGCTGCTTCGCAAGCATGAAAAGGCCCGCGTGGCCTTCATCGACAGGATCGCCGCGCCCGTGCTCAACAAGATGATCGAGTGCGGCATGGCGCCATAGCGCACTCCGACTGCCTGGGCCCTTCCCGTGAGCGACCTGAATTTCAACTCCCTGGGCAAGGTCCTTGCCGTCGCATCGGTCATTGAGCTCGCAACCGGCATCGCATTGCTGATCGTTCCTGCCCTGGGAGCATCTGCCCTGCTCGGCGTCGAAGGTGCGGTGGCCGCGGCGCTCGTGCGATTTGTCGGCATCGCATTGCTCACGCTGGGTATCGCATGCTGGCCGATGCGGCCGCATGCGCGGGGCGATTCGGCCGCGTACTGGGCCATGCTGATCTACAACGCCTTGATTGCGCTGTATCTGGCCTACCTGGGCATCGCAGAGCGCATGGGTGGTGTGCTGCTCTGGCCGGCCGTCGGGCTGCATGTGGTCATGTCGCTGTTGCTGGTTGGCGCCCGGCGAAGCAGCCTCTAGCTGGCGTGCGCCTTGTATCGCTTGGTCAGCCGGGGCCCTGCGGGCTCTTTTTTCAACGTCAATTTGAGTGAGGAGCAAGCCATGAACAATCGAATCGTTCTCTCTGTAGTGGCGCCCGCGCTGTGCGTCGCAGGCCTGGCAGTCGGTCAGGAAAGGATCCTGGACATGGTCGCGAGCAAGGTCATCGGAAGGTATCAAAGCTCGAGCTGCGAAGAGTTGTGGGTGAAGAAAAGCCAGCCCCCAACGCAGGAGGAACAGAGGGCCGTTCAATTCCTGCGCAACGATCCGACGGCGCGCGCCGCGTTCCTCAACAAGGTGGCCGCGCCGATTGCGAACAAGATGTTCGAGTGCGGGATGATTCCGTAAGGAGGTGTCCGGCCAAGGCTTCGCCGCCAGGCATTGACAGGGCGAGGCCAGCCGGTTCGCAAACGCTGCCGGGGCTCGCTCACTCAGGTTCCGCTACCGCTGGTTCCCTCCTGAAGCATCTGCGGCGCCTTTTCGACGCTCAGCGAGCCCCGAAACCTGACTCGGCGGAGCAAGCACGAGTGCAATACGTCGTTGATGGTGATCCAGCCCTCGCCGATATCACCCGGCCCGTCGAAAGGCGCAACAACGACCGAGTTGACCCATTTGGTGCGGAACTCCGTGCGATGAACGACAAGGTCCTCGCCTCTGGATGCTGCGCAAAAACTCAAGAGCCGAGGCCAGCCAGCGTGTGCCGACCGGAGGCAGCCCCGGTTCAGACTTGATGATTGGACATACGGCGTCGGCCCGTTTCATCGTTGCGAAGACCGATGCAAAGCTGACCGTTCAGCTACCTTGGCGAAGGTCAGAGGCCGGCCGCTGCGGTCAAAGATCCTTCGACGACACGCGGGTGGTCTCGGCCTGCTGGTTCATGCAAGAAGTGACAAGAAATGCCGGAAAGGCGAAAACTGGCGACAAGCGATGCCGGAATTTCGGCTGACTTCGCGCGATAGACATGCAAACCCGCGACAAGTTTTGCCGAAATTCGCGCCATCTTTTGACCAAATCCACATCGGCGGACCTCTTCTTGGCCGATTTGTGCATTCGACCCTGACTGTTTGCATCGCATGTCATCGTACAACTCGGCGACTCCAACCAGCAAAAAGGAGCACCCGTTCCCGTGATGAATGGACACATCAGGCGAAAAGCCGCCTACGCAACCACCATAGTTGTCGTACAACTTCGCTAGAATGCATCGCTCCGGGGCAATCTTCCGCGCCCCTGCGCCCACGGAGCCTTGCTTGCCACCCCCCAGCCCTCCCCGCCTCGCCGACCGCAAGGTCGTCTTCCTGCTCGCCCTGTTTTGCTGCCTGCTGTGGGGCAGTTCCTATCCGGCCATCAAGAACGGCTACGCCCTGTTCGGCATTGCGGCCGGCGACATCGCCTCCAAGCTGGTGTTCGCGGGTTGGCGCTTCGCGTTCGCCGGGCTCGCGCTGCTGGCCTGGGCGGCGCTCGGCGGCAAGGCCGTGCGCGGCCTGGCACCCAGGGCCTGGGGGCAGATCGCGGTGCTGGGCCTGACCCAGACCACGCTCCAGTACGTGTTCTTCTACGTCGGCCTGGCCCACACCAGCGGCGTGAAGAGTTCGATCATGAACGCCACCGGCACCTTCTTCAGCGTACTGCTCGCGCACTTCCTCTACCGCAACGACCGCCTGAGCCATGGCAAGGCGCTGGGCTGCGCGGTCGGCTTCGCGGGCGTGATGATCGTCAACCTCGGCGGCGGCCTCGGGGGCTTGCCGGCGCTCGACTTCACGCTGCTCGGCGAAGGATTCGTGGTGATCGCGGCCTTCGTGCTGGCGGCGGCCAGCATCTACGGCAAGCGCATCTCGCAGGGCATCGATCCGATCGTCATGACCGGCTGGCAACTGGCGATCGGCGGCGCGGCGCTGCTGGCCGCGGGCTACGCGCTGGGCGGCCGCCTGACCGGCTTCACGCTGGCATCGTCGGCGCTGCTGGCCTACCTGGTGCTGCTGTCGTCGCTGGCGATCTCGATCTGGAGCCTGCTGCTGAAATACAACCGCGTGAGCCTGGTCACGGCCTTCAACTTCATGGTCCCGGTGTTCGGCGCGCTGCTGTCGGCCGCCTTTCTCGGCGAGAGCATCCTCGAGTGGCGCAACGGCCTGGCGCTGGTGCTGGTCTGCTACGGGATCTGGCGGGTGACGCAGGAACGGCCAGCCGCCGCAGCCGGCGGCGGCACGGAATCGAAGGCGTCCGCGGCCACCTGAACGCAAGGGCCCTGGCACCGGAGTGCCGCAGCCGCCTGGCGCGCGAAGCTAGGGCGTGTTCACCCTAGATTCCGCCCATGCAGAGGTACTTGAGCTCAAGGTATTCGTCGATCCCGTAGCGCGAGCCTTCGCGGCCGAGGCCGGACTGCTTGACGCCGCCGAACGGGCCGACCTCGTTGGAGATGAGTCCGGTGTTGATGCCCACCATGCCGTACTCGAGCGCTTCCGCCACCCGCCACACGCGCGCTGCGTCGCGGCTGTAGAAGTACGAGGCCAGGCCGGAGTCGGTGTCGTTCGCCAGGCCCACGACCTCCGCCTCGTCACGGAACCTGAAGACCGCCGCCACGGCCCGACCTTGCGGGTGATCATCGCGATCGGAAAGTTCCACGGCGTGATGGCGGCGCACACGCCCACCGGCTGCTTGAGCACCACCATCCGCTTGTCCGCCCAGGTCGAGAACGGCACATCGCCCGAGATGCGCTTGGCCTCTTCGGCGAACCATTCGATGAACGACGCGCCGTACGCCACTTCGCCCTTGGCTTCGGCCAGCGGCTTGCCCTGCTCGCAGGTCATCTCGAGAACATTCGCGCCTGGGGGCGCGAGCGGGCCGTGCCGGCCTCGGGCCAACCGATCGGCGCCGCGCCGAGCCAGGCGCGGCCGCGCCGCCAGGTGCTGGGCTGACGCGAGGCTTCGCTCAGGCCCCCGACCTGATCCCGCGGACGCTGAAGCAGTCGACCGGGCGCTGGAAGCCCTTGAGGTTCAACGCCTCCAGGGGCTCGACTTCGAGCATCGGCTCCAGCTGCGCGAACACCGGCCGGGAGATCAGGATCTGGTTGCTCGCGGCCTCGCCGCACAGCCGCGCCGCGAGGTTGGTCACGGTTCCGATGGCGCCATAGTCCCAGCGCCCCTCGAAGCCGATGGCGCCGATGGTCGCGAAGCCCTGGGCGATGCCGATGCCCAGGCCGAGCGAATAGCCGTGCCGCAGCCATGTCTGCGCCAGCGAGCCGATGCGCTCGCGAATCGCCAGCGACATCCGCACGGCGCGCTCGGCAGCATCCGCGACCGGCACCGGGTCGTTGAAGAAGATCATCATGCCGTCGCCCGTGAAGTGCTCCAGCGTGCCCTCGTGCGCGAGGATCAGCTCGCCGGTGGCCGCGTGGTACTGGCGCAGCACGCCCATCACTTCCTCGGGCTCGGCACTCTCGGCGAAGGAGGTGAAGCCGCGCAGGTCGAGGAACACCACGGTGATCTCTCGCCGGTGGCTCAGGAGCGGATCCTCGGCGCCGCCGGTGACGATCGCTTCCGCGAGCTGCGGCGAGAAGAAGCGCCGCAGCCGGCCGACCCGCTCGAGCTCGGCGACCTGGGTCGCGACCCGGCGCTCGAGCGTGGCGTTCCAGCCCTTCATCTCGGCCACCAAGCCCTCGACCTGGTCGTGCAGGCCCTTGATGCGCAGCATCGAGCGCACGCGTGCCGCGAGTGCGGCGTGGTCCACGGGCTTGGTGAGGTACTCGTCGCCACCGGCCTCGAGGCCGGCCACCACGTCCTTCAGGTCGGCCATGGCGGTGACGATGATGATCGGCGTGAACGGAAAGTCGGGATCGGCGCGCAGGCGCTTGCAGACTTCGATGCCATCGACCTTGGGCATCATCAGGTCGAGCAGGATCAGGTCGGGCGTCAACGCCCGGGCGGCTGCCAGCCCTTCTTCGCCGTCGGCGGCCGAGACCACGTCGTAGCCCTCGCTGCCCAGGCGGGCCTGCAGAATCTTGACGTTGGTCGCGTTGTCGTCGACGATGAGGATGCGTGGGGGGTTTCTCACCGTCGGTTCTCCCTAGGCCAAAAACTGTAGCGGCTTCGCGCCCGATCCACAAGGCAACGCGGCGCGCGATGGGCGGTCCTGAAGGCGCTTCCTCAGGTCCTGGATGGAGGCCTGGCCATCAAACTCGAACAGCTTGTTACGCAGGTGCTCAAGCGGTCACCCCTGGCCTGGCTGGTGCTTCGGGTCGCGCACGTCCGGGCCTCGGTCCACACCAAGCTGCTGGTCGCCTTCCTGATCATCACGCTGCTGTTCATCGCGATGGCGGTCGCCAGCCTGCTGCTGCTCCTGAACACCACCGCGCAGAGCCGCCTGCTCGACCAGGCGCACGAGCGGGTCAGCTGGTCGCAGCAAAGCCAGTATGCGCTGGCCCGGCAGATGCATTTCACGGCGCTGGCGCTGCTGTCCAGGGACGAGGCCGCGATCGAGCGCATCCTGCGCGAGAACAACCGCTTCAACGAGACGCTGGCCAAGCTGGACACCGCCACCACCGCCAGCCAGAAGGGCCTGATCGACCAGATCCGGGCCTCGCAGGACGACGCGATGGGCGTGGTGGCCGACATCGCCAACGCGATCCGCGACGGCAAGCTCGCCGACACCACGGGCGAGCTGCTCCAGCGCGAGGAGCGACTCGACGAGCAGATCGCCCTGCGCATGGGCCAGCTGGTCGACGCCGAGCAGGCGCGCATGGCGGAGCTGCGCGACAGCGTCGACGCCGCGAACCGCCGCTCGCTGATCCTGACCTGCGTCTTCGCGGTCAGCGCCGTGGTGCTGGCCTGGCTGTGCGGCTTCGTGATTTCCTGGTCGTTCATCCTGCCGGTGCGCGAAGCCCATGTTTTCCTCGGCGATGTCGCAGCGGGCAACTTCGGGCGCAAAATCTCGGTCCCGAACCGTGACGAATTCGGAACGCTCGCCGACCGGATGAACCACATGAGCCAGCAACTGCATCGTCTCGCCGATTCCCAGCGCCAGGCTGCGGCCAAGCTCGTGGACCTCAACGAGCAGCTGTCGCGCGCAAGCCAGGCCAAGTCGGAGTTCCTGGCCAACATGAGCCACGAGCTGCGCACCCCGATGAACGCGATCCTCGGCTTCAGCGAGATGATGATCGACGGCATCTACGGCGAGGTGCCGTCGGAGCTGAAAGAGCCGCTGACCGACATCCAGGTCAACGGGCGCAACCTGCTGCGGCTGATCAACGACGTGCTCGACCTCTCGAAGATCGAGGCCGGCCGCATGGAGCTGGCGCTCGACGACTACTCGGTCAGCGACGTGGTCAACACGGTGCGGACCTCCCTGCGCTCGATCGCGGCCGAGAAGGGGCTGCAGTTCACCGCGCATGTCCCGGACGATCTGCCGGTGGCCCGCGGCGACAGCGGCCGGCTCGCGCAATGCCTGACCAACCTCGCGGGCAACGCGCTGAAGTTCACGCGCCAGGGCAGCGTCGACATCGCGGTCGAACTGGCGGGCGACCAGCTCATCTACTGCGTCGCCGACACCGGCATCGGCATCGCGGCGCAGGAGCTCGACCACATCTTCACCGAGTTCCGCCAGGTCGACACCACGATCACGCGCGAGTTCGGCGGCACCGGGCTCGGGCTCAGCATCTCGAAGAAGTTCATCGAGCGGCTGGGCGGCCGCATCTGGGTCGAGAGCGAGCTGGGCAAAGGCTCCAGGTTCATGTTCTCCGTGCCCTTGCGCGCGGGGGAAGGACGCCCATGAGCGATTGCCGGGCCGTTCCCAGGCGAGCGCGCGCCGCGGTGCGCAGCACGGAGGTTCTCAAATGAGCGAACGCAAGATCCTCTACGTCGAAGACAACGAGTACAACCGCAAGATCGTGCGGCAGCTGCTGAGCCGATCGGCCTGCCGCCTCATCGAGGCGGCCGATGGCGAGACCGGGGTCGCGCTGGCGCAGCAGGAGCTGCCCGACCTGATCCTGATGGACGTGCAATTGCCGAAGATGTCCGGGCTCGACGCCACCAGGCTCCTGACCACGGAGGCGCCGACCCGCCACATCCCGATCATCGTGATCACCTCGTACGCATTGAGCGGCGACCGCGAGAAGGCGATGCAGGCCGGTGCCTCGAGCTATCTCGCCAAGCCCTACAGTCCGAGCGAGCTGCTGACGATGGTCAAGCAGTTCCTGCCGGACCTCTGACTTCAAGGCCAAGGAGGCGCGCATGACGACGACCATCCGCAACGCGGCGTGCACCGGCCTCGCCCTCCTGGGCCTCCTGGGCGGGGCGACGCCGGTGCAGGCCGAGGAAGAGCAGGCGCAGCAGTTCACGCCCGAATTCCGCCAGCCCCACACCAGCTTCGACCCCAAGCACACGCCGAAGATCACCGCGCCCGACAGCGTCAAGCGCGGCGCCTGGTTCGACGTGACGGTCAGCGTCGGCGCCGGATCGCTGCACCCGTCGCTGCAGGAGCACTTCGTGCGCTACATCGCGCTCTACAAGGACTCGGTGGAGATCGCGCGCGCCTACCTGCACCCGGTGTATTCGTCGCCGACCGTGACCTTCAAGGTGGCGCTCGACGAGGGCGGGTCGCTGCGCGCGGTGGCCGAGCCGACCCATTCCGCCGCCTGGGAGGCCTCGAAGAAGATCAGCGTGGCGCCTTGAGGCCCCCACGCTCCCTCACTTCGTGTGGTCGCTGCCCCCCGAGGGGGCCGCAGGCCGCCTTGGGGCGGCCCGGGGCCGGCCTGGCCCCCACGCTCCCTCACCGGCCCTTCATCTCGACCGTGACCTGCGCCACCTGCTGGTCGCTCACCGTCGCGCTTGCCGACACCGTCCCGAGGCGTTCGTGCCAGATCTGCAGCTTGTACTGGCCCGGCGGCAGCTTGTCGAAGGCAAAGCGGCCGTCGGCGCCCGTGACCGCGTAGAAGGAATGCGCCGCCACCACCACCCAGGCCGTCATCCAGGCATGCAGGTCGCAGTTGATGCGCACGATCTCGGGCTCGGCGAAGGTGACGGGAATGGTCCGCCCCATCGGTTGCGTGCGATTGAACGAGACGTTGCGCTGCGGCGTGGCGTGGATGTTGTGCAGCAGCCGGTCGCTGTTGAGGAAATCCACCGTGCCACCCGCCGGAACGACCACGACCCGCGGCACGAAGGCGCAGCCTTTCTGGTCGAGTTCCACCTTCTCGGTTCGGGGCGGCAGCGGCGCGCCGGGCGGCGGCGTCTCGATCCAGACCACCGCGTTGCGGATCTCCTTGTTGGCGGACACCTGCAGGTCGTCGGCCGGTTTCTCGTGGCCGCAGAGGTACTGGTCGATCGTGACCGGCACCTTGGCCGGCGCCGGCGCCACGCCCACGAACACCACCTTGCCCCTGAGCTCGCCGGCCAGGCCGTGGCCGGGCAGTCCGCCGCACAGGAGCAGCAGCGCCAGGACGGTCGGGAACCGGGCTCCAATCAATGGAAACTCCCTTCGTGGGTCGCCTGGCAAGGAGTATTGCGCGCCCTCGCGGGGCGTCAATACGCCGAAGAGGGGGCGCCACCGACGACATTCGACGTAGGCCGAATGCCGGGTCGCGCCATGTCAAGATAACGTCGATGTCCAGTTCCTCTCTCCGCACCCGGCTGCAGCGCCTTTCGGCCGGCCGATTCGACGGCCTCTGGGCGCTCTGGAAGCCCCTGGCCAGCGGGCTCGCGGTCCTGCTGCTGCTGCTCGCGTTCGTGCTGGTGGCCAGCGAGGTCATCGAGGGCGATACCCACGGCGTCGACATGAGCCTGCTGCGCGAGGCCAAGGCCTTCAGGGACGCCCACCCCCTGTTCGCGCACGTGATGCGCGACCTGAGCGGGCTCGGCAGCACCACCGTCCTGACCTTCTTCACACTGGCCACGGCCGGCTACCTGCTGCTGGTGTCGGCGCGCACCCACGCGCTCGTGGTGGTGGCTTCCTCGCTCAGCGGCGCCGTGCTGGTCAGCCTGCTGAAGCCGGCCTTCGGCCGCCTGCGACCCGACGCCGCGCTGGCCGACTTCGCCGCCTACGGCCTGAGTTTTCCCAGCGGCCACGCGAGCATGTCGGCCGCGGTCTTCCTGACGCTCGGCGTGATCTCGGCCAGCACGCGGACCCGGCTTTCGGAGCGCCTCTACATCCTGGCCGTCGCCGCGGTCGCCGCCCTGCTGGTCGGCCTCAGCCGGGTGGCGCTCGGCGTCCACTGGGCCAGCGACGTGCTCGGCGGCTGGGCGCTCGGCACGGCCTGGGCGATGGGTTGGTCGATGGTGGCGTTCCGGCTGCTGCGCAGCCAACGCCGGGCCGCGGGCGAGTGATCTCGCGGCAGCACGTCGACAACCTCATGGCGCGGCGGAAGAAGGGAAAGCCCGAAAAGGCCCGTTCGGTGCTTCGGCAGCCTGTCAGGCCAGCTCGAACCGCTTGCCGCAGGGACCCAGACGCATGCCGGGGGCCAGGTGTTTCCACGGCAATTGTTCGATGATCATGGGCATGGAGCCCGGCGCCGCGCCGACGATGATCTCGTGAGCGATGGGGGCGAAGTCGGCGCGGAAATGCACCGCGCTTTTCACCACGAGGATGTTCTGCTCGGTGGGCTCGATGCCGATGAAGCGGAACATCGACTGGTCCGCCATCTGCACCTTGTAAGACGACAGCACGATGCGCACCCCGTCCACGCGCAGGCAGGCGGCCGGGCCGACATCGAGACGAAAGCCGTGGTAATACGGGCCGGTGGCGTCGAACTTGCCGTCATGCACGCGCTCGATATGGAACTCCGCCTCGAACGGCGCATCGTCGGGAATGCCCGAGTTGCCGCCGATGCCCAGGCGGATCGTGTGGCCGGCGCCGACGGCGACGATCTTCTCTACGGCGGCCGGGTCGACGATGAGTCCGATGGCTGCGCGCTGCGCGCCGTTGCGGACAAGAGCCCGCAGCAGGCCTGTGGTGTCGGAGTTGCTGCCGGCGCCCGGGTTGTCCTGCGCGTCCGCGATGATGATGGGGCGATCTGTCGTTTCGGCGGCGCGCATCGCGTAGAGGACGGCCTCGTCCGGGGCGTACAGCTTGCCGGCGAATGCCGGCTCGGCATCCTGCACGGCGCCGGCGAGGCGATCAACGGCCGCATCAGCCGCGGTCTGGTCGCTCGCGTAGGCCCAGACCACGGGCGCGCACTCTTCGAAGTCCGAGGCCGGGAAGCCCGTTGCGAACGAGACGTGCGCGGCATCGGCTTCGATGGCATGCAGCTGCGTGTACAAGCTGCGCGCGGGCTCGATGTCGGTGCACTGCCAGCAGATCGGCACCAGGAATTCCATCGCGCGGCTGGCCATGGGCATGCGGGTGCCGTGGCGCAGTCGCTGCTGCAAGACCTGATAGGCGCGCTGGCCGGTCTCGGCCATGTCTACGTGCGGGTAGGTCCGATAGGCCACCAGCGCGTCGGCCTGCGCCAGCATCTGGCGGGTGACGTTGCCATGCAGGTCCAGGCTGGCGATGACGGGCACGTCCGGGCCAACGAGGGCGCGCACGCGGCGCAGCAACTCGCCTTCGCCGTCGTCGAAGTGCTCGGCCACCATGGCCCCGTGCAAGTCCAGGTAGACCGCGTCGACCGGCAGCGCACTTTCAATTCCGCCCAGGATCATCCCGGCGATCTTTTCGTAGGCGGCCTCCGTGACATGGGCCGACGGGCTGGCCGCGCACCAGGTGGTGGGCACCAAGGTGTCGCCGGCATCCAGCGCGGCCTGCACGAAGCCGGCCGCCGGGATGTTGGCCCCGATCAGTGTCGGCCAGACCGCCTCGCCGCTGACCAGTCCGGGCCAGCCGCCGCCCAGCATGAAGTCTCGCCAATCCGCCTTGTCAGGGGCGAATGTATTGGTCTCGTGCTGGAATCCGCCGTAAACGATGCGCGACATGAAAAACGTCCTCTTGAAGATGAGCAGTAAAGGTCTGGAGAAAACCCGGCGTCGATTCACGCTGCAGCGAGTTGCTGCTCCGCCGGGCGAAAATTCTTGAAGTCCCAGGCGCGGCCGGGCGCAGCCTCGATCAGGGCGCGCGTGTAGTCCCGCTGCGGCCGAGTCAACACCTGCAGGGCATTGCCGGACTCGACGATTCGGCCATGCTGCATGACGACGATGGTGTCGCAGATCTGTGCGGCCACGCGCAGATCGTGCGTGATGAACAGAACGCCGATCCCCACGCGCTGGCGCACTTCATCCAGCAACGCCAGAACCTGAGCCTGCACCGACACGTCGAGCGCGGACACGGCCTCGTCGGCGACCAGCACGTCGGGCTCCATCACCAGCGCGCGCGCAATGCAGATGCGCTGGCGCTGGCCACCGGAGAACTGGTGCGGGAAGCGCTCCAGTGTGTCGGCCGGCAGGCCCACCAGTTCCAGCGCGCGGGCCGCTTTGCCTACGGCCTCGTCGCGCGCCGTGCCGTAGTTCAACAGGCCCTCGATGATGGAATCCCCCACCTTGCGGCGTGGGTTGAGGCTTCGGTAGGGGTCTTGAAAGACGATCTGGATGCGCTTGCGCAAAGGCATGAGCGTGCTGCGGTTCAGCGTCGCGATGTCGTCGCCCTGCAGGTTGATGACGCCCGAGGAGGGGTCGATCAGGCGCATCACGCACCGAGCCACGGTCGACTTGCCCGACCCAGATTCCCCCACGATGCCGACGACCTCGCCGCGCCGGATGCTGAAGCCGATGTCGCTGGCTGCCGGCACCAGCTTGCCATTGCCGCGCCAACCTTTCTTGCCGTAGACCTTGTTCAAGTTGCGCACCTGCAGCACGGTCTCGCCGCCCGCGGGCGGACGCACCAGGGGCACCAGGCTGGGCACCGACGAGACCAGCATGCGCGTGTACGCTTGCGTGGGCCGCGCGAGGATGTCGTCGCGCAGTCCGGTCTCCACGACCGAGCCCTGGTTCATGACGACAATGCGGTCGGCGATTTCTGCGACGACGCCGAAGTCGTGCGTGATGAAGACCACGGCAGTGCCGTGTTGGGCCTGCAGTTCGCGAATCAGGCTCAGGATCTGTTTTTGCGTCGTCACGTCGAGCGCCGTGGTCGGCTCGTCGGCGATCAACAGCTTGGGCTTGAGGATCAACGCCATGGCAATGACGATGCGTTGACGCTGGCCGCCGGAGAGCTCGTGCGGGTAGGACGCATAGATGCGAGCGATGTCCGGCAGGTGAACGGACTCCAGCATCGCCAGCACCTGACGCCGTCGTTCCGCGCGGCCCAGCCTGGTGTGCAGCTTGAGCACTTCTTCTACCTGGTCGCCCACCCGTTGCACCGGGTTCAGCGCGGTCATGGGTTCTTGGAACACCATCGCCATCTTGGAGGCGCGAAGCGCGCGCAGGCGCGATTCGCTCACCTGCAGCACGTCCTCGCCATCGACCCGGATGCTGCCGGCCGACGCCACGAGGACCCCCTTGGGCAAGAGGCCCATGGTGGCGAACGAAGTCACGGATTTGCCGGAGCCGGACTCGCCCACGATACAGACGGTCTGGCCGCGATAGACGTCGAAGCTCAGGTCTTTCACCACCGCCCGGCCCGGGCCGTCGTGGTCGACCCGCACCGTGAGGCCGGAGATTGTCAGTACGGCTTGTTCGGAAGGACGGGCTGCATCGGCGTATGCGGTTGAAGTCATGACGGGTTCATTCATTCGGTAAGGGACGGCCCGCATTCAAAGGCGACGCGCCATGCGCGGATCCAGCGCGTCGCGCATGGCATCGCCCAGCACGTTCACGCTCAGTACCGTGAGCGACAGCAGGATGCCGGGATACAGCACGAGGCCGGGGATCAGCTGGAAGTACGAACGGCCTTCGGCCATGATGTTGCCCCAGGACGACACCTCGGGCGGCACGCCCGCGCCGAGGAAGCTCAGGATCGCTTCGGTGATGATGGCCGAGGCAAAGATGTAGGTGCCTTGCACGATCAGGGGTGCCACGGTATTGGGCACCAAGTGCCGTATCAACAGAGTGAGCGTCGGCGTTCCCAGCGAGATGGCCGCCTCCACGTAGGGCTCGTTGCGCACGCCCAGGATCACGCTGCGCACCAGCCGCACGACGCGCGGAACTTCGGGGATCGTGATCGCGATCAGCACCGTGAGCAGGCTCGACCCGGACAGTGCCACCAGCGCGATGGCCAACAGCACGCCGGGGATTGCCATCAAGCCATCCATGACGCGCATCACGATGGCGTCGACCCAGCGGAAGTAGCCGGCCAGCACGCCGATGGCCAGGCCAACGAGCACGCTGAACGCCGCCACGCCGAGGCCCACGGTGAGCGACACGCGCGCGCCGTAGATCACGCGCGAGTACACATCCCGGCCATAGGCGTCTGTGCCCAGCCAGTGCGCCGCGGACGGCGATCGCAGGCGCTGGCTCGGATCGATCTGGACAGGATCGCTCGTGTGGAGCCAAGGCGCGAACAGCGCCATGAGGACGACCACCGCCAGCACCGCCAGCGCGATCAGCACCGGGGTACTTCGGAGCGTGCGCCGCAGCGGGGATGAGGGGGCGGACCGGGGTGCTGCCGGTTCGGCCGGCGTCGTGGAGCAGAGTGTCGACATCGTTGATCTGTCAGTGGCGAATGCGAGGATCGAACACCGTGTACAGGGAGTCGACGACCAGGTTGATGAGTACGTAGATGAACGCGAAGAGAAGGATCAGGGCCTGAATCACCGGGTAGTCCCGTCCCAGCACGGACTCGACCACCAGGCGGCCCAGGCCCGGCAGGTTGAAGACGGACTCGGTGACCACCACGCCGCTGATCAGCAGCGCGACGCCCACGCCGATGATGGTCACGATGGGCACTGCGGCGTTGCGCAGCGCATGGCCCAGCAGCACGCCGCGTTCACGCAGGCCCTTGGCGCGCGCCGTGCGGATGTAGTCCTCTCCCATCACTTCGATGATGCTGGTGCGGGTGATGCGCGCGATCAGTGCGATGTAGACCGTGCTCAGCCCGATCGTCGGCAGTGCCAGGGAACTGGCGAAGGGCAGCAGTCCGGCTTCCAGCGGCTGGTAGCCCTGCACCGGGAACCACCCGAGCGTGATCGAGAAGATCAGGACCAGGATGTAGCCCGTCACGAACACCGGTACCGAAAAGCCCAGGACCGATGCCGCCATGACCAGGCGGTCCAGCAGCCTGCCTTGGCGCCAGGCCGCCAGGATGCCCAGGGGCACTGCCACCAGCACCGACAACGTGATGGTGCTCAGGCACAGTGCCAGCGACGGGCCCATGCGGTCCGAGATCATGGCCGACACCTTCGTGCCCGACAGCAGGGAGACTCCCAGGTCGCCTTGGAGCAGTTGCGTCACCCAGAGGAAAAACTGCATGTAGACGGGTCGGTCCAAACCCATCAGGCTTCGGATCTCGGACAACTGCTCGGGCGTGGCCGCATCCCCGGCGATGATGGCCGCGGGGTCTCCCGGTGTCAGCCGAAGGATGGCGAACACGATCGCCGCCACCATCAGCATCACGGGAATGGTGGCCAGCAGTCGCCTGAAGATGAAGTTGACCATCAGTGGCTCACTTGCCCGATTTCTTCATGTTCCAGAAGACGGGGACCGGCGCCTCCGTGGGCTTGCTGAGCACCTTGCGGTAGGCCGCAGGTATGTAGTACTGCCCCATCGGCAGCAGCACGCCTTCGTCGATCACCAGCGCCTGGATCTCGTTGGCCAGCTTCTTCTGCTCCGTCACATTGGTGGTCAGGGCGAATTGCGCGCGCAGCTCCTCGATCTTCGGCACATCGGGCCATCCGAACCAGGCTTGCTTGCCGTTGGCGGCGACACCGAAGGCGCGCAGCGGATCGGAGGCTTCGGCTATCACGTTGTTGGTCGCGAAGATGCTCCAGCCGCCTTCGGCCAAGGGCGCCTGGGAGGCACGGCGGGTGACGACGCTCTGCCAGTCCATGGCCTGCATCTGCACGTTGAATCCGGCAGCGCGCAGCGCCTGGCCGATGACGACCGGCTGGGCCTTCACCGATGCGTTGTCGGTGGGCTGCAGGATGACGACGGGCGCATTCGTGTAGCCGGCCTGCTTCAGGAGTGCCTTGGCCTTCTGGATGTCCGCCTTGACCGAGACTTCGGCGCCGGCCTGGCTGTCGAAGGTCAGGCCACAGCCGAACAGGGCCGCGCAGGTCTTGAAGTACTTGGGATCGCCCACCAGCGCCTGCAGCACGTCCTGCTGGCCGACGGCGTACATCGCGGCCTGGCGCACGAGCTTGTTGTCGAACGGCGGGTTCAGGAAGTTCATGCGCATGACCGTCTGATAGCCAGCCGGGTCGAACACATCGATCGCGACGTTCGGATTTTTCTCGACCACGGGCAGCAGGTCATAGGGCATCTGCTCGAGATAGTCGATCTCGCCGTTGATCAGGGCGTTCACGGCGGTCATCGAGTCCGGCATCGAGACCCACTTGACGCGGTCGACGCTGACCACCTTGCCGCCGGCCATGCCGCTGGCCGGTTCGCTGCGCGGCACGTAGTCCTTGTTCTTTTCGTAGACGACCTGCAGGCCAGGCTTGAATTCCGCCACCACCATCTTGAAGGGGCCGGAGCCGATGAACTCCTTGATCGGCTGGTTGGACGGCGTTTGCGCGATGCGCTTGGGCATCATGAACGGCGCGATCCCGCTGGGCTTGGCCACTGCACGCAGGGCCATGTCGGTCGGCCGCTTGAAAGTCATGACGAAGCTGTTGTCATTGATGACCTTCATCTCGCTCATCATGCCGGTCATCATCTGCCCCATCTTGTCCTGCTCGGCCCAGCGCTTGATCGATGCGACGCAATCGTCAGCCTTCACGGGTTGTCCGTCGTGCCACTTCAGGCCGGCGCGCAGGGTGAACGTGTAGGACTTGCCATCGGCCGAGACATCCCACTTCTCGAGCATCTGCGGCTTGATCTGGTTGCTGACATCGGTGGCCAGCAGCGTGTCATAGATCATGTAGCCATGGTTGCGCGTGATGTGCGCCGTGGTCATGACCGGGTCCAGCACTCGCAGGCCGGAGTGCATCACGGCGTTGATCGTCTGGGCCTGCGCGACAGGCGTCGCGGCAATGAAGGCAAAGCCGATGGCGGCAGCCAATGCGAAGGTGCGCATCGAGGATGGGATCTTGATCATGGAAGGTCTCATGGAGCGACGGTTGAAGGGAAAGGGCACAGGAGGAAGGTCTAGGGGGACACGGCGGTCAGGCTGCGCCCCCGCGCCAGGAACTTGTCGAATTCGGCAGCGGGCACGAACAGGCCACCAGTGCTCCAGACAATGTGGTTGGCTTGCGCCAGGTGGGG
Source organism: Variovorax sp. M-6 (assembly GCF_052114385.1). NCBI lineage: Bacteria > Pseudomonadati > Pseudomonadota > Betaproteobacteria > Burkholderiales > Comamonadaceae > Variovorax > Variovorax sp. M-6. Next base: position 199,802 of record NZ_JBFREQ010000005.1, read on the forward strand.
CTGCAGGCCCTGCGCGTGCAGGTAAGCTCGGCCCGCCTCGGTGCCGAACAACATGCGCGGGCCGCTGAAGGCGGCCGCGGCCGATGGCTCGACCTTGATGCCCTGCTGCTCGTGCAGTCGGAGCAGGTCCAGGAACATCGTGTCGTCGCGGGTGGTCAGAACGCCCGACAGCAAGCTTCGCATCTGCTTGATTGCCAACTCGGAGGCGACGGGCACCGCGAGGCCGTCGGCCTCGGTGCAGTTGTCCAAGCCCACGTCGTACACCGAGATGCCCGGGCGGTCCGTGTGTTGCATACGGACCATGAAGCAGGGCGAGGCCATCGGCTCGACGAAGAAGCAATGCACGTTGTGGCCGAACAGGCACTTCAGGCCGAAGGTAATGCCCGCGGGCGCGCCGCCGACGCCGCAGGGCAAGTACACGAACAGCGGATGCGTGGCGTCCACCATCACGCCCGCGTCGCGCATCTGCGTCGCCAGCCGCAGGGCGGCAACGCTGTAACCCAGGAACAGCGAGCGCGATTGCTCGTCATCGACGAAGTAGCCGTGGGGGTTTGCGTTCGCCTGCTCACGGCCGACTTCCACGGCCCGTGCGTAGTCGCCTGCATGCTCGACGACCTGAACACCGTTCTCACGCAGCTTGTCCTTCTTCCACTGCTTGGCATCAGCTGACATGTGAACCGTGACGCGAAAGCCCAGCTTCGACGCCATCAGACCGATGCTCATGCCCAGGTTGCCGGTCGAGCCGACCGAAATCTCGTACTGCGAATAGAGCGCGCGGGCGGCCGTGTCGGCGAGCACGCTGTAATCGGCGCCGGGCGCGATCAACCGATGGCGCAGAGCAAGGGTCTCGGCGAATTCCAGCACCTCGTGGATGCCGCCGCGCGCCTTGATGGAGCCGGCGATGGCCAGGGCATGGTCGCACTTGATCCAGCACCGTGCGGCCAGCGCGGCCTCGTCCGCGTAGAACGACGTCACGAGCGGGGTCAGCGGCGACTCGATGATGCCGCCGATGCTGGCCGTCTCCGGGAACAGCCGCACCAAGGCTGGCGCGAACCTGGCGAGCCGATCCGCGGCGCCTTTGACATCTTCAATGCTAATGTCAAATTGTGATTTGGCGAAATCCGGGGGAGCCAGATCAGGATTGATCCAAAGATGAGGAACGGCCCACTGCGCGTTCTGGCACCCGTCCGAAGCCCCGGAAATTCCTATGGATTTTGACATAGTGGATAAGATTTCGAGATTCGAATGCGCTGATTTTGTCGACGGCATGCAAAATCTGACAACTCATTAATATTAATTCGATATATAAGTTGAACTAATGCGAATAAAGCTCTCGTCATCCCTCCTGACATGGCTGCGCTGCTTCGATGCCGCGGCCCGGCACAGCAGCTTCACCTTGGCCGCCAGCGATCTGCACGTGACGCAGGGGGCAGTGAGCCAGCAAGTGCGCAACCTGGAGGAATGGCTGGGGGTGTTGTTGTTCAAGCGTGGTCACCGCAAGCTGGAGCTGTCCGACGAAGGGCTGCGCCTCAAGCTCGCCGTGAAGGAGTCGTTCCAGATCCTGGAGTCCACGCTGGACCAGATCCGCACGCACGACAAGGAGACCGCGCTGAGCCTGAACTGCTCGCCATCGTTCGCCATGCGGTGGCTGAGTCCGCGCATGGGGCACTTGCTGCGCGAGTACCCGGACCTGGCCATGCGGGTCTACGGCGAGTTCCACATGCTCGACCGCCTGCGCATGGAGCAAGACGGCATCGAAGCCGCCATTCGTTTCGATCCAGGCGAGTATGGTGACGTGCGTGTCGTGGAATTCCTGGACGAATGGCTGATCCCCGTCACCAGCGCCGCCGTGCTGGCCGAGCATCCGGAATGGAAGAGTCCGGCCGACCTCGGCGCAGCGTACATGCTGCACGATGCCTCGCCCTGGGCGCGCGCTGCCGAGTGCGAGGAATGGAACAACTGGCACTCGGCGATGGGTTTGCCCATTCCCGAGGACTATTCGGGCCAGAGATTCAACATGTCACAGCTGGCGCTGAGCGCCGCATTGAGCGGACAGGGCGTGGCATTGGGGCGCCTGGCCCTGGTACTGGACGATCTCGTCTCGGGCCGGCTGGTGCCGGTATTCAAGCAAGCCATCCCGTCCAAGGCGTCTTACCACTTCGTGTCGGCCCAGCAAGCCAGACCGTGGGTCGGGCTCATCGAGCGTTGGCTGGTGCGCGAGGGCGCGCAATTTACAACCCAACGCAACGCGTGGTGCCGCAAGGCCGGCGTGATGCTGAAGCCCGTCTCGGTGACGCATGGTGCCCGGAAACGGCTCCCGACGGCGTTGAAGGATTGAGCGCAGTAGAGAACATGCGGTTCCGCGACGTGGCGCTCTCCGGCCCCCCGGCGCCCGCAGGGTGATCTCTTCCAGCCCGCCGCAATCCTGGAAGCGGTAGATCACCGAGTCATGGTCGAGCGCCCTGCCCATCCGGGCAGTAGCGCCAGCCCTTGTGCCTTCACACAATGAAGCCATCTAAGGAGTTCCCATGGCCGACACGATGTCCTCATCTCTCGAACAACTGTCCGCGGCAATGGCCGATGCGGTGGCTGCCGCGTCCGCCAGCGTGGTGGCGGTGCACACCGGGCGTTCGCGCGCGAGCGGCTTCGCTTGGCGCGAAGGGCTGGTCGTCACCTGCGAAGAGGCGCTGCCCGACGACGCGGACGTGACGGTCTGCCTGCCCGGCGGCGCGAGCGCACGGGCAACGCTCGTCGGGCGCGACGCCGGCACCGACATCGCCCTTCTGCGCATCGATGGCGCCGCGCCCTCCCCGATCGCGTTCGACGCGGCGCCGGTGCGCGTCGCATCCATGGCACTCGCGGTGGGTTCGCTCGCCGGCACGCCGGTCGCTGCGGCTGGCGTGGTTTCGCTGGCGGCGCCCGCATGGCGAAGCCTGCGCGGTGGCGACATCGACGCACGGATCGAGCTCGGACTGACCATGCGCCGCATCGCCGAGGGCGGACTGGCGCTGGATGCGCAAGGCCGGGCCATCGGCATGAGCGTCTTCGGGCCGCGCCGCCGCGTGCTCGTCATTCCGGGCGCGACGATCGACCGCGTGGCCGCGCAGCTGGCCGCCCACGGCCGGGTGCCGCGAGGCTACCTGGGCCTGGGCCTCCAGCCGGTGAAGGTCGAGCCCGAGGGCATCGGTGCCATGGTGATGAGCATCGACCGCAGCGGACCGGCCGCGGCGGCGGGCCTGCGCCAGGGCGACGTGATCGTGGCCTGGAACGGCGAGCCGGTGCGCAGCGTGCAGATGCTGCTGCGCGCGCTGGGGCCCGCCAGCGTGGGCACTGTCATGGCGCTGTCGCTGCGGCGCGCGGACGAGCCCGTCGAGGCGCAGATCACCATTGGCGAAAGGCCGGCCGATTGAACAGGACGAGCGTCACGGAGCCGATCGTGATCGCGATCGATGTGGCCGATGCCGCGCTGTCGGAGCGCCTGCTCGCGTCGCTGGCGGACGTGCCGGGGCTGCGTCTTGCGCGGCGCGGCGAAGCGGCCGACGTCACAGTGGTGGCGGCCGACGCAACGACCGCGGCAGACGCCGACGCGACGCTGACCCGGCGCGAATTCGAAGTCCTCGCCCTCATGGCCGAAGGCGCATCCAACAAGGCCATCGCCCGGCGGCTGGGCATTTCGGTGCACACGGCCAAGTTCCATGTCGGCTCGCTGCTCGACAAGCTGGATGCCACCGGCCGCACGGACGCAGTGGCGCAGGCGGTGCGGCAGGGTGTCATCCATCTGTGAGAAGACCATGTTCGACGACCACACCCCCTCTCCCTCCATCGACGGCAGCGCGCCCGAGCTGAACCAGGACGCGCTCGTCGACGCCTACTCGCACGCGGTCGCGACGGTGGCCGACAACGTCGGCCCGGCCGTGGTGCGCGTGCAAAGCGGCACGGCCGGCCGCCGCGGCGGCCTGGGCTCGGGCGTGGTCATCGCCGGCGACGGGCTGGTGCTGACCAACAGCCACGTCGTGGGCGGCGTGCGGCGCGTGCGCATCGGGCTCACGGCAGCCGGCGACAGGGAAGCCGAAGTGCTCGGCGACGATCCCGCCACCGATCTCGCGCTGCTGCGCGTGGAGCTTCCGCGCAACTCCGCCACCGCAACGCTCGGGGATTCGAAAATGCTCAGGCGCGGCCATCTGGTCGTGGGCATCGGCAATCCGCTGGGCTTCGAATCGACCATCACCGCCGGCATCGTGTCGGCGCTGGGCCGCTCGCTGCGATCGCAGAGCGGGCACCTCATCGACGACGTGATCCAGACCGACGCGGCGCTCAATCCGGGCAACTCGGGCGGCGCGCTCGTGGCTGCGTCCGGGCAGGTGGTGGGCATCAACACGGCCATGATCGCGGGTGCGCAGGGACTCGCGTTCGCGGTGTCGAGCAATACGGCACGCTTCGTGATCGGCGAGTTCATCGCGCACGGCCGCGTGCGGCGCGCGCACCTCGGCATCGCGGCGCAGACGGTGCCGCTGCCCCGGCGCGTGGCGCTGGCCGTTCATTCGGGCGCCAACGCCGTGCGCGTCGGCGAAGTGCACGCCGACGGCCCAGCGGATCGGGCGGGCCTGCGCGTGGGCGACATCCTCATCGCGCTGGACGACGTGGTGGTGGCGGGCGCGGACGACCTGCTGCGACTGCTCGGCGCGGACCGCATCGGGCGGCCCGTGGAGGTGTCGCTGCTGCGCGATGGCCGCCTCGTCACACGCACGGTGACGGCGCAGGAACGGCCGGTGCTGGCTTCCGCACGGCGCTAGGCGATCGCCGCCTCGACGAACTCCGCCGCGCACCATTCGTCGGCGCCGAAGTGCAGGACCTTGGTCAGGCCGGCGAACTTCACAAGCGCCCGCTCGGAAACCCCTTCAAGCCGACGCGCCGTTCAGCCCCGGACGCTCGCGCTGCGAGGCATGCCAGACCAGGTAGCGCGCCTCCGCGACTTCGATGGCCTTGAACAGCAGCACCCCCAGGATGCACAGCAGGATCAGCGCGACGAACACCGTCGACGTGTCGAAGCTGCCCTGCGCCACCAGGATCACGTGGCCGAGCCCCGCTTCGCCCGCGACGAACTCGCCGACGATGGTGCCGACCAGCGCGAAGGACACGCCGACCTTCATGCCCGCGAAGATGCTCGGCAGTGCATTCGGGAACCGGATCTTCCACAGCATCTTGGCGCGCGAGGCATGGTTGACGCGCGCCATGTCGAGCATGTCGGGATCGGTCGAGCGCAGGCCGAGCACGGTGTCGATCAGGATCGGGAAGATCGCGATCAGCATCGCGATCGCGACCTTCGGCATGGCGCCGGTGCCCATCCAGATCACGAAAAGCGGTGCCAGCGCGACCTTGGGCACCGCGTTCAGCGCGACCAGCAGCGAGTAGAGCGTGCGGTCGAGAAACTTCGAATACACGATGCCGATCGCCGCGGCCACGCCGAGCAGCAGCGCGAGCGCGAAGCCATAGAGCGTGGTGCGAAGCGTGTCGAGGCTTTGGAGCAGCAGATAGCCCGGCTGCGAGAAGAACTGCGCGATGATCTTGGACGGCGCCGGCAGCAGGAAGTCGCGAATGCCCAGCGTTCGCACGCAGGCCTCCCAGATCACGAGCAGCACCAGCAGCGTGAGCATCGCCTGCCGGCTTCGCTCGGTACGGGCCCAGAGGTATTTCATGGTGTCAGCCCTTGAAGATGCCGATGTCACGGAAGGTGTCGCGGATGCGGGCCACGTAGGCGGCGAACTCCGCCGTCTCGCGGATCTCGAGCCCGCGCGGCCGCTCGATCTCGATCGGTATCACGTCGGCGATGCGGCCGGGCCCACGCGCCATCATCACCACCCGGCCGCCGAGGTAGACCGCCTCGGTGATCGAATGGGTGATGAAGACCACGGTCTTGCGGGTGGCCAGCCAGGTCCGCTGCAGTTCGGCATTGAGCTCGTCGCGGGTGAACGGATCGAGCGCGCCGAAGGGCTCGTCCATCAGCAGCAGCTGCGGATCGAGCAGCATGGCGCGGCAGATCGACACGCGCTGGCGCATGCCGCCCGACAGCTCGCGCGGAAAGCGGTCGAGAAACGCCGACAGCCCGAACTGGCCGAGCAACTCGCGCGCCCGCGGCTCGTGCTGGCGCCGATCGAGATCGTGGAACTCGGCCGCCACCAGCACGTTGTCGAGGATGTTGCGCCACTCGAGCAGCAGGTCGCGCTGGAACACCACGCCCATGTCGGCAGGCGGCGCGTCGATGTGCTTGCCCCGCAGCGCGAGCTTGCCGCTGGTGATCGGCTCGAGCCCCGCCATGCAGCGCATCAGCGTGCTCTTGCCGCAGCCGCTCGGCCCGACGATGCTGACGAACTCCCCTTCCTCGATGTGCAGGTCGATGTCCTGCAGCGCATGGATCGGCTTGCGCTCCGAGCGGTAGATCTTGTTCAGCCGCTCGATCTCAAGGAAGCTGGACACGGAGGTGTTCCTCGCGGGAGCGGGTTCAGACGGCCAGGAGCGCATTGGTGTAGTAGTCCGAGGGTTTGTGGCCGGGCTTGATCTGGCCGGTCTGCTCCATCGACTTGATCGCCGCGGCCCAATCGGCGTCGGTCTGCAAGCCGAAGGACAGGTTCTTGGTGGTCGGACTCTCGAAGAACGGACGATAGGCGGCGATCTGCCCGCGCAGCACGTCGGCGTCGAGCTTGGCATTCGGCCGCTGGGCGATGATCGCGGCCACCGCCTCGTCGACGTGGCCGTCGTGGATGTACTGCCAGGCCTTGACCTGCACCTGGACGAACTTTGCGATCGCCTCGCGCTTGCTCTCGAGGGTCTTGGGCGTCAGCGCCAGTCCGTAGCTCGGGAAGCTGATGCCGCTGTCGCCGAGCAGCAGCGCCGATGCCTTGCGCGTCTTCAGCACCATTGGCTGGCCGAACGGCGCCTGCGACATGAAACCATCGCTGTTGCCCGACGCGTAGGTCGAGATCATGGCGCTGGGCGCGACCATCACCAGCTCGATGCTGCTCTTCGTCATGCCGTTGGCCTTGAGGAAGGGCTCGATGAATGGCGCCCACGGGCTGGTCGTGAAGCAGACGATCTTCTTGCCCGCAAGGTCCTTGGGCGTCTTGATGCCCAGCGACTGGTCCATCAGCACTGCGAGGTCGCCGGTGCGCGCAAAGCCCGCCACCGAGATCAGGTCGAGCCCGTTCTCCTTCGCGACCGCCATCGTGCCGAGCGCGACCTGGCCGATGTCGGCCTGGCCTGCCGACAGCAACTGCAGGGTCGAGATGGTGCCGGTGCCGTCCTGCACCTCGACGTCCAGGCCCTGCGCCTTGAACAGGCCTTTCTGCAGCGCCAGGTGCATCGCGCCATGCATGCCCCAGGGCGAGAAGTCCAGCCTCACGCGCAGTTTCTCCGCGCCTTGCGCACGCGCTGGCGCGCCGCCCAGGGAAAGGACAGGCAGGGCGATCATTGCCGCCAGCCCGGTGCTCAGTGTCCGTCGCTTCATTGCATTCTCCGGTTGCAGGTTGTGGGGTGGGAACCGTTCAGGAAGGGGTGCCGGGCGCGCGCTCGGCGCGCAGCGCCTGCGTCGCGGCGGGGTCGGCCTTGCCGGTGTGCGGGTCGACGATCGCCAGGTAGTGCTGCCGCACGAACGCCGCGCTCAGCTTGTGATTCCAGACGTCCCTCTCGATCTCGGCCAGCGGACGCAGCAAGGGATTGCCGAAGCCGCCGCCGCCCGGCTGGATGTGCGTCACCTTGTCGTTTCGTGCAATTTGCATGCCGACCTTGCTCGGCAGCGCCTCGTCGACGTCGCCGCGCGTGAGGATGTTCGACGCCGCGGCAGCCGCGCCGCCGCCGTCGAGGCCGTAGGGCTGGAACTTCATGCGGTCGGCGCGCAATTGCAGCAGCACGTCGTCGGCCAGCACGCGGTAGCTGCGCTGGATGCCGAGGCCGCCGCGGTAGCGCCCGGCACCGCAGGAGTCGGGCTGCAGCTCGTACGACTCGACCCGCACCGGATGCTGCGCTTCCAGCGTTTCGATCGGCGTGTTGGACAGGTTCTGCGAGGCGTTGGTGATGGCCTCGACGCCGTCGGCGTGCGGCCGCGCGCCCCAGGCGCCGCAGATCATGTCGACGATGATGTAGGGCTGGCCGTCGTCGCGCTTGCCCGACAGGCAGACCACCGTGTTGCCGCCCTCGCCCGCCGCCGGGATGCGGTCGGGAACCACCTGGGCCAGTGCGCCGAGCATGGTGTCGAACACGCGGTAGCCGGTCAGCGCGCGGGCCGCGACGGCCGCCGGCTCGACCGGGTTCAGCACCGTCCCTTCGGGCACGTGGATCTCGACGCAGCGGAACACGCCGGCGTTGTTCGGCACGTCGCCCTTGAGCGCGCAGCGCACGCTCAGGTAGGTGCACGAGTTGGTGTACGAGCGCGTCGAGTTGATGGCCGCGCGAACCTGCCGCGACGAGCCGGTGTAGTCGACGCTGACGTGGTCCTCGTGCACCGTCAGCGCGACCCGGATCGGGATCGGCTCCGGCGACAGGCCGTCATCGTCGATGAAGTCCTCGAAGGTGAAGGTGCCCTTGGGCCAGGTCCGGATCTCGGCGCGCGTCAGGCGTTCGGCGTAGTCGAGCAATTCGGCGAAGTAGGTGCGCGCGCCCTCGCGGCCGTAGCGGTCGAGCAGGCTGGTGAGCTCGCGCACGCCGACCTGGCAGGCGGCGTACTGCGCGCGCAGGTCGCCGAGCACCCGGTCCGGCACCCGCACGTTCTGCGCGATCACGCGCTCCATGATGTCGTTGACCTTGCCGCCGTCGTAGAACTTGACCACCGGGATGCGCAGCCCTTCCTGGTAGATCTCGGTCGAGTCGCTGGCGTTCGAGCCCGGCACGCGGCCGCCGACGTCGGTGTGATGGCAGATCACCACGCAGAAGCCCTCGAGCTCGCCCCGGTAGAAGAACGGCACGAACATGAAGATGTCGGGCAGGTGCATGCCGCCCTGGTACGGGTCGTTGACGATGATCGCGTCGCCGGGCGCCAGATCGTTGCCGTAGCGCGCCTTGACGGCCTCCATCGCCTCGGGGATCGCGCCCAGATGCAGCGCGATGGTCTTGGCCTGCGCGATCATCCGCCCTTCGCGGTCGCAGATCGCGGCCGAGTAGTCCATCACGTCCTTGACGATCTCCGAGCGCGCGGTGCGCAGCACGGTATAGGCGACCTCGTCGACGATCGAATCCATCGCGTTCTTGATCACGGCGAAAGTGATCGGGTCGATCTGGATGCTCATTGCGCTTGCTCCTGGAGGTCGATGATGATGTTTCCGATCGCATCCGAACGCACGCTGCAGTGCGGTGGAACCACGATGGTGGTGTCGTAGGACTCGATCACGAGCGGCCCCTGCTCGGCCGCCTGGCCGATCCGCGCACGCGGCACGATGCGCGTCATGACCGGCGCTTCGCCGGCCGCGAAACTCACCAGCCGGGTGCCGGTCTCGCCCTGCAGCGCGGTGGCATCGACCTGGCAGCTGGCGAAGTCGAGCCGGTGCTTGCTGCGGCCACGCGCCGAGACCCGCAGGTTGACCAGTTCCAGCGGCTCGTCGCTGCTGTAGCCGAAGGTCTGCTGGTACATCGCCTGGAAGTCGCGCGTGAGTTGCGCCATCACCTCGGCGTCGAAGCGCGCCGACGCCAGCGGCACCGTGAGTTCGGAGCTCTGGCCCAGGTAGCGCAGGTCGGCGGCCAGGACGGCGCTCGCGTCTTCCGGCGGATAGCCTTCCGATGCCAGCACCGTGTAGCCCTTGTCGGCCAGCGCATTCGCGATCGCGCCCATGGCGGCCGGCTCGCAGTCCGCGAGCGGCCGCAGCACGGCCTTGACGAAGTTGTGCTCGGCATCGGCCGACAGCATGCCGGCCGAGCAGAACACGCCGGCCATGATCGGCGCGATCACCCGCTTGATGCCGAGCAGCCGGGCCACGGCAACCGCATGCAGCGGGCCGCCGCCACCGAAGGCGATCATCGACATCTCGCGCGGATCGCGGCCGCGTTCCACCGTGACGGCGCGAATCGCGCGCGCCATGTTGACGTTGGCGACCTGGCGCACGCCGTGCGCCGCGGCCAGCAGGTCGAGGCCGAGCGGCCCGCCGACGTCGCGCTCGATCGCCGCCTTCGACAGCTCGGGCGACACCTTCAGGCTGCCGCCCGCCAGCGCCTTGGGATTCAGGTAGCCGAGCACCATGTTGGCGTCGGTCACCGTCGGATGCGGATTGCCGTTGCCGTAGCAGGCCGGGCCCGGGTGCGCACCGGCCGATTCCGGGCCGACGCACAGCAGGCCGCCGGCATCGATCCAGGCGATCGAGCCGCCGCCGGCGCCGACTTCGGCGATGTCGATCGCCGGCACCTTGAGCACATAGCCGCCGCCCTTGACGAAGCGGCTCGGCGCGCTGATGCCGTCGCGGAACTCGTACTCGTTGGTCAGCGAGGGCTGGCCGTTGGCGATGATCGATGCCTTGGCGGTGGTGCCGCCCATGTCGAACACGATCAGGTCGGCGTCGCCGCCGAGCGCGCCGATCTCGACCGCACCGGCCACGCCGCCCGCCGGTCCCGAGGCGACCGCGAAGACCGGCTTGTCGCTGGCCGAGGCGATGCCCATCATGCCGCCGTTGGACGCCATCACCTGCAGCGAGGCGGTGATGCCCATGCGCGTGAGGTCGTCGCGCAGCCGGGCCAGATAGGTCCGCATGGCCGGCAGGATGTAGGCATTGACCACCGTCGTGCTGGTGCGCTCGTACTCCTTGATCTCCGGCAGCACTTCGCACGAGACGCTCAGCAGCAGCTGCGGAAAGTGCTGCTGCAGCAGCGCCTTGGCCGCCAGCTCGTGCGCCGGGTTGATGTAGCTGTTGAGGAAGCAGATCGCGAGCGACGTGACGCCCTCCTCGACCAGCTGCTGCGTCTCGCCGAGCAACTGGGCCGTGTCCAGCGTAGTGACGATGCGCCCCTGCGCATCGATGCGCTCACGAATGCCGCGGCGCCAGCGCCGGGTGGCGAGCGGCTCGGGCTTGGACCAGCCGAGATCGAACATCGTCGGCGTGCGGATGCGGCCGATCTCGAGCACGTCGCGGAAGCCCTCGGTGGTCAGCACGCCGGTCGGCGCGCCGACCTTCTGCAGGATCGTGTTCGAGGCCGTGGTGGTGCCGTGCACGATCTCGGTGATGTCGCCGGGCGCCACGCCGGCCTGCGCGATCAGCGCGCCCAGGCCGTTGACGATCGCCAGGCCGAGGTTTTCAGGCGTGGTCGAGGTCTTGTTCACGAACAGCCTGCCGTCGGGCAGGGCCAGGACGATGTCCGTGAAGGTGCCTCCAATGTCGCACCCGACGCGGACGCCCTTCGAGGCGTGCTTGGTCAAGTTCATCCGCTACTCCGTTTCGCATGCCTCGCGGCTGGTTGATAATCCGACTGACCGATAAACTAACTAACTAGCTAGTCCAATATGAAGCGAAATATAGGAGACGTGATGGCCGCCTGTCAACGCGAACTTTCACCAGTTTCGGCAAGAGGTGCCGGATGCGGCCGCTAAACTCGAGCGGCCGGGTTGGGCCCAGCCCGAAGGAGCCCGGTGAATCCATGACAGAAACCAAGGCCACTACGGCAAAGCGCCGGCCGCGCAATGCGCAGGCCACGCGCGAACGCATCGTCAAGATCGCCAGCAAGGAGTTCGCCGCGCACGGCTACGACGGCGCGCGCGTCGATGCCATCGTCGCGCGCTGCAAGATCAGCAAGAACCTCGTCTATCACTACTTCGCGAGCAAGGAAGCCCTGTTCATCGAAGTGATGGAGCATGCCTACGGCGCCATGCGCGAGCGGCAGAACGAGCTCGCGTTGACCGGCGACAACCCTGTCGAGGACATGCGCGAGCTGGTGATGAAGACCATCCAGCACTTCATCGATCAGCCCGATTTCCTGCAGCTGCTGTCGACCGAAAACCTGCACAAGGCCGCGCACATCCGCAAGTCCAAGCAGATCGCGGCGATGTTCAATCCGTTGCGCACGGCCCTTGCCAACGTGCTCGAAAAAGGCAAGGAACAAGGCGTGTTCCGAAGCGATGCGGACTGGGTCGATCTCTACGTGTCGATTTCGGGGCTGGGCTCGTACTTCATCACCAACCGCTACACGCTGTCCTATGTGCTCGACGTCGACCTGGGCGCCCCGGAGCGCGTCCAGGCGCGCCTGCACCATGCGGCCGACATGGTGATCAGCTACCTGTGCGACAAGCGGGGGCAGCCAGCCGCGCCGCGCTGAGGACGCTCAGGCGGTCTCGGCCGGCGCATCGGCCAGCGCCGTCGAGCAGCCCCGCAGTTCAACAGGAGTGAGAGCCACCAAGCACCTCGATCGACTGCGCCCTGCGGATTCAATCGGAAGAAACGGAGTTTGGATCCGGCGGCAACTGCATAGACTTCGCGGCGTTCGTCAACCTCGGTCATTCATGCGCGCCCTCCTTCCACGATCATTCTTGAACTTGGCATGGTCGAACCTGGCTGCGCAGTCTGCCGAGCAACTGAGCCTTGCCGCGGCGCCTCTGGTGGCCGTTCTCGCGCTGGGTGCCGGACCCGGCGAAGTCGGCCTGCTGGCGGCCGCGCAGACGTTGCCGTTCCTGCTGGCATCCATGCCCCTGGGGATCCTGGCGGACCGCATGCCCCGGCGCCGGCTGATGTTGTGGGCCGAGGGGTTGAGAGCCTTCTCCCTGTTCGCCATGCTGGCCGCGTTCCTCTCATCCGCCTTGACCATCGAGTGGCTTGCATTGCTGGGGTTCCTCGGCGCGGTCGGCACGGTCGGCTTCAGCGTCACGGCCCCGGCGTTGGTACCTGCACTCGTGCCGCGCGAAGCGTTTGCAACGGCCAACTCCAGGCTCGAACTCGCCCGGAGCGCAGCATTCACGGCAGGACCCGCAGTCGCGGGATCGCTCGTTTCCTGGGCGGGGGCGGCCGCAGCGTTCACTCTGGCCGCGGTGTTGTCGACCTCCGCCATCTTTCTGTTGCTGCGGTTGTCCGAACCACTGCGCCCAACACCGCCCAAACGGCATCCTCTCGCAGAGGTGCGGGAAGGTGCGAGCTTTGTGTGGCATGAGCCCATGTTGCGTCCGATGCTGATCACCGGCGTGATCTTCAACGTCTCGTGGTTCGTGCTTCAGGCGGCCTATGTGCCCTACGCAGTTCGCGTTCTTGGCATGAGCGCACAGACGATCGGCCTGACGCTCGCGATGTTCGGTGCAGGCATGGTGGCAGGAGCCATGCTGACCTCACGTGTGGCCGCAGCACTGCCGTTCGGCAGAGCCATCCAGGTCGGGCCCGTCGTGTCGGTGCTCGCGGCATTGGCAATGGCCGCTACGTTGATGTTCCCTCATGCAGCGCTCGCAGCGCTGTCTTTCGTTCTGTTCGGCGCCGGGCCCATGGTCTGGACGATCACCTCCACCACGCTGCGCCAGAGCGTGACCGCGGGCCCCATGCTCGGCCGCGTCTCGGCCGTCTTTCTGACGGCCAACGCCGGTGCGCGGCCCATCGGTGCTGCCCTCGGAGGGTTGGTGGGAGCTACGTACGGTGAATCCGCTTGTCTCCTCGTGGCACTTGCAGGGTTCGCGATTCAGGCTTGCGTGATCCTCGGTTCGCGTGTCACATCCCTGCGCAGCCTCCCTGTGCCGGCAGCATGATCCATGTGCGACTGTCGACGGTGGCAGTTGCAAGTGCGCGGACCGACAATTCAGGCGCCGGGTGCCCCTGGAAAGGGCAGGACGGTACCCGCCGGATAGCCTGCCGTCGCGCTGTTGCGCATATGGGCAAAGAGACCCTCGACCGCCGGGGTGATCTCCATCAGTTCGATCAATCCACCCAATCCCGAACCCGACTCGACATAGGCGGCCCGACTTCCGGCGCCGACCACAGCGTCGAGGACCATTGGAAAGCCCTGTTCGACGAGCTCGTCGAGCCGGCCCTGATAGGCGCCCGGCGTCGCCGCCACGCCCCAGTGATGGAAGCCGCAGCGGGGCTTGCCTGCCTCATCGAGATACGGACTGGGCGAGGTGCAGTTCTGCTGGATCAGCTCGATCATCATCGAACCCGAAAACCCCAGGCACAGGTGAATGTCCGGCGCCGACGGCGCACCGCGGTAGGTGAGTTTGTCGAAAGCGAAATGCTCGGCCAAGAACCATGGCCCCACGCGCAACGCATTGGCGTAACGAGGCATCGCCGCGTGGATGTCCTCCACCACGAATGCCATCTGGATGATGCCGTCGAGCGGCGGACCCCATTCCCACAACATGTTCAGTTCTCCTTGGTGTTCGGCCGCATCGGGCGACCAGCGTGTAGCCCCCGTCGCAAGCGATTGCCTGTCCGGTGATGGAGCGGGACTCGCTCGCTCGCGAGGGTGCGCAATGTGCCGTGATCAGGCTTGCCGGAACTCATACAGCGCCGGGACGCGGATATGGTCGGCCGCGTTGCTCGCACGGGCGAGGCCCAGCATCAATTCCGCGTCGATCAACCCGGCCAGCCGGCCGTCCTCTTCATAGCCAGCGAGCGGGCCATGGACGGTCGCGTAGAGGACGAAGCCGGTGGTGGTGGTCGGCGTGTGGATCGCACCCGTTTCCTCCCACACATAGCAGCCGGTCGTGCCGCGATCCTCGTCATAGCCGAACTCACCCTCCAGCATGATCCCCTCGATCGCGCCGATGTGGTGATGGATCGGCGCCTGGGTGTTCGGCCCCACCTTCAGGAGCATGGTGAAGCCGCCGGTCTTCAGGTCGACGTTCAGCAGCTTGAACCAGGTGTTGGGCATGACCCACGGAGTCCATGGAAGGGTCGCTGGGTTGAAGAAGACGTCGACCTTCTGATGGCGAACGACGGGTGGCTTGGGTTCCACAACGGTCACACTGCTCATTGCCTTTGGCTCCTTAGGGTGGGGATCGGATTGTTTTTCGAAACTCGCGTGGCATGATCATGCGCAAGCGGTGCCCGGCCGGCTTGGCGAATAGCGCCATTCGTTTGTCCGGGAGCGTCACGGCCACGAGCGCAATGGAGTCGAAGACAGTGCACGATTTGGATCGGCCGGTAGGCATGTCGGGCATCGCGCTTGCGGGCGAAGCGGGTTTGTCGCAATGGGAAGCCGTCATCCGCAGCGTCTACGGACCGTCGATCGTCGAGATGGCGCGACCCGGTGATTTTTCCGGTCTGTACCGCCAGACTGCCGGATCGCTGGTCAGCACGATCGCTGGCAATGTGGCGCGGGTACGGACCGACGGAAGCATCGGGCAATGGGGCGACGGGCAGTCGGTGTTCGTCGTCATCGCGCAAGAAGGCGAGGCCCGCATGCGCCAGGACGGCGCATCGCTGTTGCTGCGGCCGGGCGACGTCACCATCGCCGATCCCCATCGCTGCTCGGATTACGGCTTCTCCGGCCACTTCTCGCATCTGTCGGTGATCGTCCCGCGCTCGCTGCTCGCGCTCCATCCCGAAGGGCCCGATGCGGCGGTGCTGTGGCACTGCCCCTCGCAGAGCCGCTTCGCTAAGGCGATGGCCTCGCTGTCCAGGCTGATCGCCGAGGAGGAAGACGGTGCATCCAGTCTGTCAAGCGAGGTGCTGGGTCTGCATTCGGCACTGATCGACCTGTTGGCGGGCGGACTTGCTGCCAGCGGCAGGCCCACGGCCGCGGGCCCCCTCGGACCGCGAGCCGAACATGCCTTTCGCCGCGCCGTGCGCGCGATCGACGAGCATCTGCACGATCCCGGCCTGTCCTCGGCGAAGGTCGCCGGCCTGCTGGGCATGTCGCTGCGCACGCTCCATCGCTTGTTCCAGCAGCAGGAATTGACCGTCACCGGCCATATCCTCGCCCGCCGCCTCGACCATTGCTACCGGCAACTGCAGAGCCAGCACCATCGCGACCGGACGATCACCGACATCGCCTTCGACTGCGGCTTCAGCGACCTGAGTCACTTCTCGCGCAGTTTCCGGCGCCGATTCGGCGTGGCGCCGGGCGCGGTGCGGTCACGTCCTCGCGCCGCAGCGCCGGGCACCTGATCATTTGAGTTCTCAGATACCAGAGATTCGAGAGGCGAAATTGTCGCCCTCACCGCATCCGACTAGATTTGTGGAGCCGCCTACAAATCACGAAGGTCCATGAGTTCCCCTTTCCATCGCCCTCCCGCGACCCCAGCGCTTCATCCTGTCGCCGCATCGCCGCGATTGACCTCGCCCGTCGTATTGCTCATGTCCATTGCCATCGGCCTCGCCGTGGCCAGCAACTACTATGCTCAACCGCTATTGAACAGTATCGGAGCCCAATTCGGATTGTCGATCACGGCAGCGGGCAGCATCGTTACCGTCGCCCAGTTGAGCTATGTCGGTGGACTCATATTCGTCGTTCCCCTCGGAGACATGCTCGAGCGACGTCGCCTGATTGTTCTGATGACCATCATCTCTGCCAGTGGCCTGGCAATGACCGCATCGGCAACCAGTATCGCCGTCGTGGTGCTCGGAACATCCATTGCCGGATGTGCCGCCGTGGTGGCTCAAATTCTGATCCCCTTTGCTTCCACTCTGGCCAGTCCGCATGAACGAGGGAAAGTCGTGGGAACACTGATGAGTGGACTCCTCCTGGGCATCCTGCTGGCTAGAGCAGTAGCGGGTGCCTTGGCCGACTTGGAGAACTGGCGCACCGTTTACTGGGTCGCTGCCGCATTGATGCTGGTGATCTCGGCCGCGCTCTGGTTCGTCCTTCCGCGCCATGAGAGCGCGGGCGGCCTTCGCTATCCAAGCGTCCTCGCCTCCGTGCTCAGGCTGTACTTCGACGAGCCATTTTTTCGCGCCCGCTCCGTTCTCGGTGCCCTCTTGTTTGCATCATTCGGAGTGTTCTGGACCCCACTGACCTTTCTCCTGGCTGCTCCGCCTTACTCCTATTCGAACACGATGATCGGGCTGTTCGGTCTGGCGGGCGCTGTGGGTGCCCTTGCTGCCAGCCGATTCGGACATCTGGCGGATCGAGGCCTAGGCAATCAATCCACGAGGCTTGGTTTGGGGCTTCTACTTCTATCATGGCTGCCCATCGCAATGGGTCAACTCCACCTGCCGGCCCTGGTGCTTGGTGTTGTTCTTCTGGACCTGGCCATACAAGGCGTTCATGTCACCAACATGAGCGCGATCTACCGCTTGAACCCAGAGGCACGCAGCCGACTCACCGCTGGGATGATGACTGCCAACTTCATCGGTGCTGCCGCGGGTTCAGTTGGGTCTTCGTGGATTTTTTCCAAGGCCGGCTGGCTTGGCGTTTGTGCCGTCGGCGCTCTTCTGGCCGCGCTAGCCCTGCTGCAGGCGACATGCGTGCCGAGTGCACGCATCCCAAGGGATTCGGTTTGAGTGAACGCAATGAATTCCGGGACCACGGGGCGCTCTCAGTCAGAGATCCTCAAGTGGCGCGGCATCCGCGGCGGACGCGATCATTTGGTCGCGAAGCCAATCAATCCCTTCGTCCTTCCAGGTCCCTGCGCACCAGTGAATCCTGATCGCTATCGTTGGAAGCTTGAAAGGCAGTTCGACCACTTGCAACGTCTTGCGCTGACGAACAAGAGGCAGCGCTATCCGCTCTGGAAGCACCGCGACGAGGGAGGTTCCTGCCAGAACCTCCGGCAGCATCAGGAAATTCGGTGTGGTGACCACCGGCTTTATCTCGTGCATCCGAAAGCGCTCTATCAAGATCTGATGCGCCGAGTCAGGAATATCCGCTACCGCGTAGCGACGTGAAGCAGGTGCCTCAGGCAGCGTGGCCGAAGTCTCGTGGATGCCCACGTATCTGTCGTTGAACAGCATCGAGCTTGTCTTGCGCGCCTTGAGTTGAGGGATCCAACCGAAGGCAATATCGATGGCTCCGTCTTGCAAGCGATCCGCCAGGGTCCCTTGCCATGAGCCAACGACCTGAATACGCACGCCGGGAGCCGCAACCTCGACTCTCGACATCAAGCGATTGAGCATGAGCATTTGGCCGACGTCCGTCATGTAGACGACGAATGTGCGCCTGGAGGTGGCGGCATTGAATCCGGAAGGGGTGTTCACGGCGAGTTCCAGCGCTTCCAGTGCCGATGTGACAGGCCCAGCCCATCTGCGCGCCAGCGCACTGGGTTGCATACCCTGCGCACCACGAACGAACAGTGGGTCTCCTGCGATCTTCCGCAGGCGAGCCAACAGTGTCGAGACTGTTGGTTGTGACATTCCCAGAGTATCTGCGGCGCGCCCGACATGCTTCTCACGAAGGATGGTGACGAAAACCTTGAGCAATCGAAAATCGAGCTGATCAAGCRCAATATGTCTTTCCATCTTTGACTCTTGAAAACTTCATGGGAAATAGATCCTCGGCGTGAGATTCACCGAGAGGGGGGACCGGGTGCAGGCGACAGCCGATAGGACCGGCCGTTGGAGCGAACCCTTGGGCTGGACGACCGGAGCGACATGAACCGCTACGCTGGGCGGGCCCTCATGGGAACAGTTCCATGATTTTCGCTCAGGCGCCTGGGTCCGGTCCCAATGCCAATTGCGGATGCGCGGCGGTGGATGTGATCGGCCTGTCCCAAAATCCTCCCGCGCATTCGGCCGTGTTCTACGTGGACGAGAAGACGGCTATCGAGGTGCTTTCGATCAGCACGGTGGCCACCGCTGTGATGGTCGGCGTGATCTCCAGCATCAGATCGTTGTACATCTTCTTTGGAACGGTGTTGATCGGCCCCGCGACGGCCTTGGACGCGCAGCCGTTTCGCCACGCGCTGGAACTGAACATGGAGTTCTCGTTCATCATCTTTCGCCAGGCCGACCTGCCGATCACCCTGCGCATCATCGAGAGCATGTGGCTGCTCTCGGGGCCAACGATGAACCTGTTCTATCCCGAACTGGCCATCGACCGCCTGGGCATCAAGCTACATCGGCTGCAGCTCGAAGCCATCCGATCCGGCGACCTCGAGCGCTGCCTGCACTACATGCGCAAGGAGGCGATGCTTCACTCCACGCGCAATCCGGCCGCTTTCCATTCCGGAAATCCAGCGTTGAGTCTGCGTGCCGGCAGGCCCTTCGCATGCAACGCCGCAACGGCTTCCGTGGACAACACACAGTACGGCCCACGGCAGTAGGCAACGATTGCCCGATCCGGAGGCAGTTCGGCCAAGCGATGCTGCAGTTCGTCTGCCGGAATGTTGATTGCGCCCGGCAAATGCCCCGACGCGAATTCGTCCTCCGGGCGCACATCGAGCAGTACGACACTCTCGTTCTGTATCTGGGCCAGCAACTCCTCGATGGAGATCCCTTCCAGCCGCTCACGTTGCGCGAAGCTGTCCGAGACCACTTCGCGGATCTGCGCATGCTGGAAGGCGAGATAGTCCCGCAGAGACGCGAGTACGCTGGCGATCGGACCGGAACTCACGCGATACAGCACACGCTTGCCGTCTCGCCGTGTCAGCACGATACCTGCACGCTTCAGGTGCTGCAGGTGCTGGGACGCGTTGGCGACGGACAAGCCGGAAAGCTCGGCCAGCTGTTCGACAGAGCGCTCGTCGTTGGCGATGTACTCAAGAAGAGCGAGGCGATGTGCATGGCCCAGCGTCCGGGCAATGTCCGCCAGTGCCGTGAAGTGCTCGCGAGGCGGGGGCGTACTTGACGATTCCATGGCGGACAGACTATCATTTCCTCATCATTCAATCAATCAATTGAATGACAAACAAAATGAAGAGGGTTCAGGCCGGCTGCTGCGCGGTACGGCTTCTGCCATCTGCGTCGCCGCAACGCGGCCGGCAAGCGTGCTGGTCGTTCGGCGCAATTCAAACACGGGCCAGAGAGGCTGCCCAATCAGCCGCTACCTACGGAGTACGAAACTTGACCAGTGAAACTGAGTACATCGCGCGCGCGCTCCTGATCGGTGCAGGCGCAACGGCCTTCATGGATCTTTGGGCGCTGTTGATGAAGCGCGGCTTCGGCCAGCCTGCACTCAACCTTGCCATGGTAGGTCGATGGGTCGGCCATCTGCCGCGCGGGCGCTGGGTGCACGCCAGCATTGCGCAAGCGTCGCCCATCCATGCAGAACGCACAATAGGCTGGGTAGTCCACTACGCTGTTGGCGTCATCTTTGCGGGGCTGCTGCTCGCAACGGCAGGCCTCGATTGGGCGCGCCAGCCATCGTTTCTGCCGGCCATCAGCTTCGGCATCCTCACGGTTGCGGCACCGTTTCTGGTGCTGCAACCCGGAATGGGGGCTGGAGTCGCTGCCGCGAAGACACCCAAACCGAACGTGGCACGACTGCGCAGCCTCATGGCGCATGCGTCCTTCGGTGTCGGCCTGTACGCAGCGGCTTGGGCCGCGACGGTGATACTGCGCTGAAGCAGCGTAGTAGCAGTAGCGCTGAAAATATGAATCGGGCTCAAGTTGAAATTGAGCAGGCCTCGTGGCGACGGATCCTGTTGTCCATGCATCGAACACCTGGAGAATATTTTGAACGAACGAATCAATCTTGGAAAATCTTCTCCCAACCTATATAAATCGGTCATTGAACTTGACCGGATTGCTACAGACGCAACGGCCAGCGCAGGCATTGCAGACGGCTTCTCGCAGCTCTTGCGCCTGCATGTTTCGCAGATCAATCAGTGTGCATATTGCGTAAGGCTGCATACACGCGATGCCATTTCCAGTGGGGAATCCAGTGATCGCATCAGTGTTCTTCCCGCTTGGAGGGAGACCGCCTACTTCAGCGAGAAAGAGCGTGCCGCGCTGGAGCTGGTAGAAGCCATTACGTTGATTGCTGACGGACAAGTGCCAGACGTCATCTATGAGCGGGCTGCGGCCAGCCTTTCCAAGGAAGAATTGTCTGCCGTCGAATGGCTTGCCATTGTCATGAACACATGGAACCGTATTGCCATTGCCAGCCGCTATCCGGTCAAGGCGTAAGAGCCTGCCCTCAGGCGACGATCACGTGGAGGCCTGCCTTGCGCAGGGCGGCCAGCGCGCCGGATTCGCGCGCCTTGGCGTCAGTGACCACGACGTCGATCTCCGTGCTGCGCCGGTAGGCGACGCGGCTGGCCTGTCCGATCTTGCTGTGGTCGGCCAGTATCACCACCTGCTGCGCCTGCGCCGCCATGGCGCGCGCGACCGCAGCTTCATGGTGCTCGAAGCTCATTGCGCCATGCTTCGGGTGCAGGCCCACGGGCGACAGCAGCGCGACGTCGGCGCAGAAGCGCCGGATGTCCTCGAGCGTGCCGTCGCCGTGCGTGGCCTGGGTCTTGACGTCGATCTGGCCGCCCAGCAGGTGCACCGTGTTGCGCGAATCGCGGCCCTCGTCGGCGCCGGCCAGCTTGAGCGCGATGTTGAGTGAATTGGTGATCACCGTCATGCCGCTGAGCGTGGCGATCTCCTCAGCCAGGATCGCAGTGGTGCTGCCGGCGTCGAGGAACAGGGTCTGGCCCGGCTTCAGCAGGCTCACGGTGGCCTTGGCGATGGCGCGCTTTTCGCGCTGCCGCGCGACCAGCCGCACCGACAGCGGCGGCTCGGGCTCGGGTCCGGAGGCGATGGCGCCGCCGTGCACACGGCGCAGCTCGCCGGAGCCCTCGAGTTCGAGCAGATCGCGGCGCACGGTTTCGCGCGAGACCTCGAGGTCCTGCACGATGCGGTCCACGCTCACGCGCGAGAAGGTCGCCAGCAGGCTGCGGATGCGCAGGAATCGTTCTTCTTGAAGCATGGATGAAAGGGAGGGCTTCGAGGACGAAGGCGATTGGAACACGGCGCCCAGGCGGGCGCCGTGGCGCTGTCTCAGAGATCCGCCAGGCCCATCGCCGGGTCGCTCACCGTGTGCTTGCCGGTCTCGACACGGCCCGCGAAGCGGCGGTAGTAGCGCGGGTCGCTGTCGCAAGTGACCGCGAAGTCGTACCACTGGCCGCTGCCGGCCAGCTCCCAGTGCAGGTCATCGACGATGGCGCCGTCTGCGACGCTGGCGGTCCACGGGCCGTCGGTGCGGTAGGCCTTGGCGCGGACGGTGAACCTGGCGGTGTTCTTGCCCGGGTTCGCCATCTTCAGGTAGACGTTGCCGTTCGCGATGTCGTAGCACACCCGCACTTCGGGGCTGGCGGCACCGTTGGCCCGCAGCGCATTGAGGTCGCCCTTGAAGTGGCGATGGAAGCCGTTGGGCCCGAGCACCCACAGGTCGTAGAGGCCGGCGTTGTCGGTCATGGCGGCCCAGCTGTCGTCCAGCTTCTTGCCGGCTTCGACCATGTAGCGGCGCGGCAGCCGGTCCAGGTGCAGCTTGTCGTAGACATGGAACACGGCCGCCTGCTTGCCGGTGTTGGAGAACAGCAGTTGCACCTGGCCGCTCGTGGCGTCGCAGCGTGCGCTGGTGTGCAGTTCGTAGGGCAGTGCGCGCGAGGGCCTGGTGCCGGTGACCTGCTTGGGCAGCACCGCGGTGCCGGGCAGCGCCACCTGCGTGAGGGCGTCCTGTGCCGCACGCAGCGTGTCCGCGGCGCCCTTGGTCGTGCGGCCGGCCAGCGTGGGCAGAACCTCGGAGTTCGGCGTCGCGAAATTGAAGACGCTCGTCAGGTCACCGCACACCGCGCGCCGGAACGGGCTGATGTTGCTTTCCTTGACCCCGAAGCGGGCCTCGAGGAAGCGGATGACCGAGCTGTGGTCGAAGGCCTGCGAGTTGACCCAGCCGCCGCGGCTCCAGGGCGAGATGACATACATTGGCACCCGGATGCCGGGGCCGTACACGCGGCCGTCCGGCGTGTCCTGGTCGACCGTGCCGGGAGGCGCAGGATGGGTGAAGTACTCGAAGCCCATGTCGGCATCGCTCAGCGTGGTCTTGCCCGCAGCCACGCCGCCGGCATCTTTCGAGGGCGCCGCCGGCGAGGGAATGTGATCGAAGAAGCCGTCGTTCTCGTCGAAGTTGACGATCAGCACGGTCTTGCTCCAGACCTCGGGCACGGCCGTGAGGGCGTCCAGCACTTCCTGGATGTACCAGCCGCCCTGCACCGGACTCGACGGGCTCGGATGCTCCGAGTAGGTCGAGGGCGCGGCGATCCAGCTGACCTGCGGCAGCTTGCCGTTCAGGATGTCCTGCTTGAAGGTGCCGAGGAAGCCGCCGTCCGGCATCGTGTTGGCAATGCCCTTGTAGAGCGGATTGCCGGCGTTGTCGGTCGCTGGATCGTAGGCCGGCGACACCACGTTGCCGTCATGGCTCACGGGCTTGCCCGAGGCCTCGTTGGCGCGCCGGTACTGCTTGAAGCCGGCCAGCGGGTTGTCGGTGTAGTTCGACGGCATGTTCTGGTAGACGATCCAGCTCACGCCGGCCTTCTCGAGCCGTTCGGGGTAGGTGGTCCAGTCGTAGCCGCTGGTCGAGGGGCCGATGTCGTCCCATTCGTTCGTGACCATGGCCACGTTGGCGCCGGTCGGGCCGTTGGTGCCGGTCCACAGGAAGCTGCGGTTGGAGTTGGTGCCCGTGTGCATCGCGCAGTGGTAGGCATCGCACAGCGTGAAGGCGTTGGCGAGCGCGAACTGGAACTTCAGCTCGGCCTCCTGGTAGTAGCCCATCGATTGCGTGAAGGGCTCTTTCGAGGTCTTCTTGTAAGTGGGCCACTTGTTCATGCGGCCGCCGTCCCAGGCGTTCTGGCCGTCGTTCCAATCGTGCGGCGTGCCCTTCACGCGCAGCGCATTGCCCTTGCTGCTGTCGAGGTAGTAGGGCGTCACGATCTGGCCGGCCAGGTATTCCTGTTCCCACACCGTACGGCCGCCGGGCAGCGGGATCCCGAAGCGGTCACCGAAGCCGCGCACGCCCGGGAGGGTGCCGAAGTAGTGGTCGAAGGAGCGGTTTTCCTGAGTCAGGATCACCACGTGCTCGACGTCCATGATCGTGCCGGTGGCGTTGTTGGCGGGAATCGCGAGCGCGCGGCGGATCGCCGGCGGGAAGGAGGCGAGCGTGGCGGCGGCGATGCCGGTGGTGGCGGCACCGCGCAGGAAGTTGCGTCGTGAAGTCATGGCTTGTTTGTTCCGTGGAGATCAGGGCGCGCAGCGCAGTTCGGGCTTGACGGCGACGGCCGGCGTTTCCGGGGTGCTCGGCGTTGTGGGCGTGGCCGATGCGGCGGGGGTGGTGACGGGGAAGGACGGGTTGCCGCCGCCGCCACCGCAGGCGCTCAGCGCCAGCGCGGCCAGCATCGAGAAAAGAACCGGTCGCCAGCCCGTCAGGGGTGTCGTGAGGGAAGAAGCGAAGCGCGCATGCATGGGAGCTCTTTCTTTGGTCGGTGGGTCTTGGAGAGGGCGAAGGCAGGGGTGGCAGTGGGATCACATCTGCATAAAAAACCACAATCACCACACATGCCTCAGATCTTGCGTCGACCACATGACAGCGCTTTGACACCTTGACCCCCGCGAGTGCGGTGGATCGGACTGCTCGGCGTCTATTCCAGACGTCTTGGCATGGAGTGGGTCTGTCCGACGGACGAGGAGCTTGAAACACGCGTGATGCCTGCCGTCGCAGCCGTCAAGGCCGGCGGATCGCCGCACCCTCTTTCTCACGGCGGTTCAATGCCTGGTGGCGCGTGGCCTTGACGTGGTTGTGCTCGCCTGCACCGAGATCCCGGTGGTCGTGGGTCAAGCCGATGTGGCTATGCCTGTGATCGACTCCACCGAAGCATCGGAGGTGACCACCTGTTCACGACCCTTCGGATTCACGCATCAGACCGAACAACGTCACGTCGTCATGCGGTTCGTACGCGCCCACATGTGCAGCCAGCTGGGTGCGCACGCTGTCGACCATGGCCTGCGCAGATTCGGCTTGACGGGCAAGCGCGTGTCCTAGCGCCTCTTCGCCAAAAGGCCCCGACACGCCCCGCGCCTCGGTCACCCCGTCGGTGTACAGGAGCAGCCTGGAGCCGGGCTGCATCGTCAGGGCCTGCACCCCACAGCGTTTGCCGGCCAGCAGCCCCACCGCCGGCCCGGTGATGTCGAGCCGCGTCAGGGCGCCGCCTTCGGCCTGCTGCACAAACGGCGCTTCATGGCCGGCATTGAGGTAGTGCATGCGCCCGCTGTCCGGCTCCAGGAGTGCGAAGAACAACGTGGCGAACATGTTCTCGTGCCCGTGCACGGTGGCGATGTAATCATTGGCAAAAGCCACGCTGCGCACGAGCGTCGCGGGGGGTGCCTCTTCGAGCGGCGCCTGGCAGGCCATCGCCCGCAGAAGCGTGCGGAACAGCGCCATGTAGAGCGCCGCCCCCACGCCCTTGTCGCACACGTCGGCGACCACGAGTGCGAGCGAGCCTCCAGGCAGCGAGTAGGCGTCGTAGAAGTCGCCGCCGACCTGCCGGGCGGGCGTGCAGCTGGCGCCCAGCGACCATCCCGCCTGGCTCGGCAGCTCCGCGGGCAGGAAGCCCTGCTGGATCCGCTGGCCGATCTGCAATTCGCGGGAGAGCGCCTGCAGCAGCTGGCTCTTGTGGTCCTGCAGGCGCTTCCTGGCCAGCGACGACTCGATGCGCGCCTGCAGCACGACCGGGTTGAAAGGCTTGGGCAGGTAGTCGTCGGCCCCAAGCTCCAGGCAGCGCACGACGCTTTCGCTCTCATCGATGGCCGAGACCATCACCACGGGCAGCTGCGCGGTCAAGGGGTCGGCCCGGATGCGTCGCAGGGTTTCGTAGCCGTCCATCTCGGGCATGGTGATGTCCAGCAGCACCAGGTCCCAGTCCTGCTGACGCAGCTTGTCGAGTGCATCGCGTCCGTTGACGGCGGTGCCCGCCTCGTGTCCCAGACGTTGGATGCGGCGTGCCAGCAGGTCGCGATTGAGCTCGAGATCGTCGACCACCAGGATGCGCATCGGGCGCTCCAGGAGGTCGGCCGCGCCCTCAGGCTGCGACGGATTCAAGGCATTTGCGATTTGCATCGAGCAGCGCGTGGAGGTAGGGCAGTTGCTGCAAGGCGGCTTGCTCGCCCTCTTCGATGATGTGGGGCACCTTGTCGGTGTCGAACAGGCGCACGCGCTGCTTGAACTGCGGCAGGATCAGGATCACCTCGGAGTGGTGCGCCGCGCTCTGAAAGGCCAACCGCGACTTGAGCAGGTTGTTCGCGAGGATCGCACTGAGCTGGGCCGCAAAGCGTCCTGCGCTGCGGATGTTTTCCTGGTACGGGCTCTCGAAGCCCACCGCGACGATCACGCGGCTGCCGTTCTTCATCGCCACGCTGATCGGCAGCGGGTCGGCCAGATAGCCATCGATCAGAAGCCGGCCGCCCAGCTTCACGGGCTGAAACGCCAGGGGCAGCGAGACGCTGGCGCGAATCGCGTCGACCAGGTCGCCGCGGCTGATGTCGACCAGTTCGCCATTCAGGAAGTCGGTGGCCGTGATGTGGAGCGGAATCGGCGTGTCCTCGATGCGCTGTTGCCCGAAGACGTCGCGAAAGGCCGCGAGCATCGGACCATCGTCACGCAAGCCGAAATTGTCCGGCCGAAAACCGAAGAGCCTGGGTGCCAGCAGGCGCAGGAAGCCCATGTTGTTGCGCTTGGAGGTCATCTTGCGGGTCCACGTACGCAGGGTGATGTCCGTCATCCTGTCGGCGTCGAAGCCAAGGGCCACCCCGGCCGCGAACAGGGCGCCGCCGCTGCAGCCGACCACGCGATCGATGCCTATGCCGCCGTCGGTGAGCGCCTTGACCACGCCGATGGCCGCAGCGCACTTGACGCTGCCCGAGCCGATCACCAGCGTGACCGCAGGCCCCTGAACCGGCGTTTGCCTCATGCGGCCTCCGTGAAGCTCTCCACCGCGTGGCGCACGTCGGGGAAGATGTTGAGAATGCTGGTGAAGCCGGAGATCTCGAGCACCCGCTGGACCTGAGGCTGCAACGCAGCCACACGCAGGTCGCCACCGGCGACGCGACAACTCTTGACTGTGCCGAGCAGGGATCTCAGGCCGGCGCTGCTGGTGTAGTTCACCAGCGAGAAATCGGCCACCAGACGTACGTTGCCCTCGGAAATCGACTCCGCAAAGCGTTGGGTCAATGCGTCGGCGTTGAAGCTGTCTACGCTTCCCGTGATGGCCAGGACGAAGATCGTGTCGTGTTGGGTGATGTCGATCTGCATGAGCTTTCTCCAGGGGTCGGTGGGGCGCGGGCGGCACCAGGTACTTTTTCGATGGTGAGGACGTCGTGGCGGGTCAGAGCCGCCGGACGACGATCTCGTCGGTCGACAACGAGCCCGTGTCGCACATCAGGCCGATGCCGCCGGCGTCCAGCGCCTCGGGGCCGGCATCGCTGACCGAGAACAGCAGGCTCTCGTCGACCCAGGCGCGCAGCGCCGAGCCTTGCACCTCGATCCTGAGCTTGCAGGCGCGCGCGGCGCGCCACGCGAACGGCGCGCTTGCGAGCGTCTGCGGCGTGTCGCGCATCCGCACCAGGCTGACGCGATCGCCGTCGGCGCTTCCGGTGCCGACGCTGCGGTCGAACACCAGCCCGTACCAGCGCCTCAATCCCTGGACGCGTGCGACCAGGCCCCAGCTGCGGCCCAGATGCGGCGTCACGGTCGACTCGACCGCGTAGTCGTGCCAGTCGCGCGTGCCCTGTACGACCATGCCGACGCCGTGCGACTGCGACAGCCGGAACGCCTCCCAGCGCGGGCTGAACGTGAAGTGCGTTGCCGCGTCGGCCCAGGCCTTGAACCACATCCGGCCCGGGCCTTCGGGGCGGCGCAACACCAGCTCCGGGGCGCCCTTCCAGTCGAGTGCGTGCAGCAGCACGCGGCCGTCAGCGCGCGCTGCGGGCGATTGCAGCTCCAGGCCGATGTCGTAGGTCGGCAGCCCCTTCAGGTCGGGCACGGTCCAGCGCAGTTCAGCCTGTCCGCCAGGTTGAAGCAGCACGCCCGGACCGGCAATCTTCACGACCCGGTCATGGGCGTCGTAGTGGCCCAGGCTCAACGCGACCCGTACCGGCGCAGTGTTGTCGGTCGGTGCCGAGACGCTGGCGCGCAGGTGCTGGCCCGGGTACAGCGTCGGGCACGCCACCAGTTCGTAGGCCGGCATGCCGAACACCTCGGGGTGGATGAAGGTCGGCGTGCCGATGCGCGCCACACGGCCCTCGCTCAGCGCGGCGTAGCGCACCTCGAGCGCACGGCCGCCGTCGACCGCGACGTTGTGCAGCGTCAGCGGGTGCACGAGGCTCGGGTCGCCGGCGCTGACATGAAAGCCCTGCACGCTGCCAGGAAACGCGAAGCTGAAGCGCGCGCCGGCCTTGGGCCGGACGGGGGCGCTGGCGCCGGCGAGGCGGTAGCCGGCGTCGATCAGGCGCCAGCTTTCCTGGACCGCGTCGGTGATCGCGCCGCCGCCGTCTCCGGCGGACAGGTACATCCGGTCGGCGACCGGTCCGCGCCAGTCGGCGCCGCTGTCGATGCCGGCCAGGCCACCGCGGATGCCCATCAGGCAGCCGACGTTGCCGGCGTTGCAGTCGGTGTCCCAGCCGGCGGTACACGAGATCGACAGCGCCTCGTCGAAGCTGTGCTGGCCGTAGAGCAGCGACAGGATGATCAATGCATGGTTGGGCACGACATGGCACAGCCCGTCGAAGCGGTCGTAGCCGTATTGCGCGGCGATGCGCTCGCGCGTCGATCGCCAGTCCTTGGCAGCGTCCTGCGCGTGCCAGCGGCGCACGTCGTCGATCACTTTGCGGAGGGTCGACTCGGCGGGGATCGCAGCCAGGCCGGTGTCGATCAGCGTGTCCATGTCTCGCTCGACGAAGGCCTGCGCCTCCATGGCCGCGATCAGCTGCGCCGCATGAACCGCGACGCCGTCGTGGCTGACGCGCGCCGCCTCGCCGGCAAGCCTGGCGGCGAGCGCCGGGTTGCCCGGCGCAGCCATCGCCCAGCCGTCGATGAAGATCTGCGCGCCGATCTGCTCGGCCGCGGCCTGGCCGTTCATCGCGATCGAACCGCTCTCCGGCGCCGGCACGCCGGAGTCCAGGCGCATGAACGCGGTGTGCTCGGTCGAGTTGCCCGGGCCGCCCCACCACAGCACCGAGCGCTCCTTGACGACGTAGTTGAGCCAGGTCTGGCCGACCTGCCGCGCGCTCAGCTCGGGCGTGTAGCCGTAGTCCCCGAGTGCACGCGCGAACACGAAGGTGCCGGCGATGTCGTCGTCGGTGACGACCAGCAGGTTGTTGCGCAGCGCCACGCCCTCGCGGTCGTGGACGTAGTAGCGGATGTCGCCGAGCTTTGCCGCGATGTCTTCATAGGACCAGCCTTCGAACGGCCGCCCGAGGTAGACGCCGATCAGCTTGCCGAGCACGCCGCTGTAGACGCGTTCGGCATAGTCGTGGGGAAGCCGCCCGGCTTGTCTCATGGCGGTACTGCCCCGCTTCCGATGGGGCGGGTCGGCCGGCCGGGCGAGCGGCAGCTCAGGTCGAGTCGCGCATCACCAGCTGGTAGGGCATCTCGATGTTGCGGCCCGGGCGCTCGGCGCCGTTCGCGTCGAGTTGGGCAATCAACATTTCGGCGGCCCGGCGGCCCATCGCCGTCTCGCCGCGGTGCACCGTCGTCAACGCCGGGTACATCAGCGCCGCGGCCGGAATGTCGTCGAAACCAGCCACCGCGATGTTGTCCGGGATGCGCAGACCGGCGGCGCGGATCGCCGCCATCGCGCCGATCGCGAGCAGGTCGTTGGCCGCGAACACCGCGCTGCAGAGCGGCCGCTGCGCGAGGAACGCCGCCATGGCGCGCGCGCCGGCATCCTGCACGAAGTCGTCGGCCGGGATCTCGATCGTGCGCAGCCCCGCATCCTTCATGGCGCCGCGATAGCCACGGCGCCGCTCCGCGCCCGGCCCGAGCGGGGGCGAGATCATCGCGATATGCCGGTGCCCCTTGGTGATCAGCGCCTGCGTCATGGCCCGGGCCGCGCCCGCGTTGTCGATGAAGAGCCTGTCGATCGGCGTCGAGGCCTTGCGCACCTGCCCCCCGAGCAGCACGAGCGCGGTGCCGCGCTTGACCAGGCCGGCCAGGTCTGCCTCGGTCATATGGAAAAACGACGCGATCACGCCGTCGACATGGCCCTGCAGCAGCCAGCGCACCGCCTGGCGCTCGCGCTCCAGGTTGCCATCGGTGTCGAAGATCATCACGTCGTAGCCGGCCGCCGCGGACACCGCCTGGAAGCCGCGCACCAGCGCCGGATAGGTGGGGTTCGTGATGTCCGGGACGATGCACGCGAGCGTGTGCGAGCGGGTCGACTGCAAATTCTGCGCGACGCGGTTCGGCACATAGCCGAGGCGCTGCGCGGTCTCCAGAATGCGCTCGCGGGCATCCGCCGAGACCGCAGGCACGTCGCCATGGCGCAGCACCAGCGAGACCGCGGTCTGCGACAGGCCGGTGGCCTGCGCGATGTCGCGCTGCGTCGGCCGGCGAAGCGGCGCTCGCGGCTTCTTGTCGATAGGGTCCGGTGCGGCGCCCCCTGTGCGTGCTGCAACCTTCGATTTCTTTGTCATCAGCGACGACTATAGTTGCTGCCGCGTTCCCGCCACCAGGACCCGCAAAGGTGACGGGAACGCGGGGTCTCGCGGGCTTGAGCCGATACATAATACGTATTATATTGCTGCGCAGGTCCGCATTGCAACAAAGTCAGACGCCGTTCTGCCGCCCACACAGCGAGACGAATCCATGACAGCCGTACCCATGCCCGACGCTCCCTCCTCCGCGCTGTCGGCGACGCGGACGGCGCCGAGTCGGCGCAAGATCATCGCGGCGACGACCGTCGGCAACGCGCTCGAGTTCTTCGATTTCACGGTCTACGGGTTCTTCGCGATCACGATCGGCAAGCTGTTCTTTCCGAGCGCGAGCGCCTATGGGCAACTGATGCTGTCGGTCGCGACCTTCGGGGTCGGCTTCGTGATGCGGCCGGTCGGCGGCGTGCTGATCGGCGCGTTCGCCGACCGGGTCGGGCGCCGCGCCGCGATGGTGCTGACGATCAACCTGATGGCGGTAGGCTGTCTGATGATCGGCCTTGCGCCGACCTACGCACAGGCCGGGCTGATCGGCCCGACGATGCTGGTGCTGGCGCGCCTGATCCAGGGCATCTCGGCCGGCGGCGAAGTCGGCGCGTCGGCGACGGTGCTGATCGAGCAGGCCGACACGCGCAACCGCGGCTTCTTCGGCAGCTGGGAATTCGCCAGCCAGGGGCTGGGTATCGCGGTCGGCGCGGCGGTCGCGTTGCTGCTGACGGCGAGTCTGGATTCGGCTGCGCTCGAGAGCTGGGGGTGGCGCGTGCCGTTCCTGCTCGGCGCGTTGATCGCGCCGGTCGGCGCCTACTTGCGCCGCCACCTCGGCGAGACGCTGCAGCACAAGGACGGCTCGCACGGCGCGATTGCGATGGTGCTGAAGAACCATGGCAGCGAGATCCGGCTCGGCTCGCTGCTGAGCATCGGCAATGCGGTCGCGGCCTATACGGTCACGTTCTACATGCCGATCTACGCGATCCGCGAACTGCACCTGCCGCCGACGACCGCGCTGCTCGCCGCGCTCGTCTCGGGCGCGCTGAGCTTCGCCGTCAGTCCGTTCCTTGGCCGGTGCGCCGACATGTACAACCGCAAGGTGCTGGTGATCATCGGCCGCATCGGCATGCTGGTGCTGATCTATCCGGCGTTCCTGTGGCTGATCGCCTCGCCGACGCAGTCGACGCTGCTGATCGCGGTCGCCGGCCTGTCGCTGCTGCTCGCGTTCATGAACTGCCCGTCGTTGACGCTGTTCCCGGAGATGTTCCCGCAGAAGGTGCGCGTCACCGGCATGTCGTTCGTCGTCGGCGTCTCGGTCGTGTTCGGCGGCTTCCAGCAGCTCGTCGCAACCTGGCTGATCGAGAACACCGGCAGCAAGCTGTCACCGGCGCTCTATCTGATCGCCATCCTGGTCGTCTCGTCGCTGGCGCTGATCTGGATCAAGGATCGGACGGGCCGCGAGCTGGACTGACGGCAGGACCAGGTATTTTTCCATGGTGAAGACGTTGCCGCGGAGTGGGTGGCGCTGGTAGTGCTGGCGGTCGGAGAGTTGTCGGATCAGGTGCACGCCCAAGCCGCCCGGCGCGCGCGCCTCGATCGCGGCGGTGACGTCCACGGGTGCCGCCGACAGCGGGTCGAATGGCCTGCCCCGGTCTTCGAGCGTCAACACGATGCGGCGTGGACCGCCGTGATCCACGATGCGAACCTCCAGCGTCAGCGGGCCGCCCTGCCCTGCAGGATAGGCATGGTGCATGACGTTGACGCAGGCCTCCTCGACGATGAGCTGAAGGTCGTCGCACGTCGGGTCGTCGATCTGCTCGCGCCGGCACGTGGCGGCGACCAGCGCCAGCAGCGCCGGCAGGTTGGCGAGTTCGGCGCCGCATGCGATGCGATCCATCGCGCCGGCGCGCGGAGTGCGCCGGTCCCTCATGCCCTGCGTTCCGAGGGTGCGCCCGGTGGCGGTGGCCCGGGCGCGGCATCGGAAGACGTCTCGGGCCGTTGCGAAGGGACCGGCTGGGGCAGCCAGACGGTGAAGCGCGAGCCGGCGCCGGGCGTACTGGCCACCTCGATGTCCCCGCCCATCAGGCGGCACAGGCGGCGGCCGATCGCCAAACCCAGGCCGCTGCCGCCGAAGGCACGCGTAGTGCCCTCGTCGGTCTGCAGGAAGGGTTGAAACAGCCTTCCGATCTCCGCGCTGCTCAGGCCGATGCCGGTGTCTTCGACATCGAACCGCACTTGCAGCATGCCGGGTCGTCGCTCGCGCGTGAACGCGCGCAGCCGCACGTGTCCATGGTCCGTGAACTTGGCCGCGTTGGACACCAGCGCGATCAGCACCTGTCGCAGGCGCAGCGCATCCACATGGATAAGGGCCAGGCCCGTTTGCATGTCGACCTGCATGCGATTTCCGTTGGCGGCCAGCAATGGCTGCGCGGCGGCCTCGACCGACGACAGCAGGCCGCGCAGGTCGCAGTCCTCGAGGTTGAGCTGGATCTTGTGGGCGTCAAGCCGAGCCAGGTCGAGCACGGCGTTGATCGTCGACAGCAAATCCTTCGCCGCATGCTTGATGCGGCCCAGGTCGGCGCGGGCCGCCGGGGGCGTGCTGCCGGCCAGTTCTTCTTCGAGCAACTCGGCGTAGCCGATCACGGCGTTGAGCGGTGTTCGCAGCTCATGGCTCATGTTCGCCAGAAAGGCGCTCTTGGCCTTGTTGGCCAGCTCTGCCTCCTGTCGCGCCTGCTCGAGGTGAATGGCCTGGGCTTCGATCTCGCGATTGCGCTCCTGCAATGCGTCGCGCGTCCTGGCGGTGCGCAGCGATTCGGCGTGAATCGCATGGCCGAAGAGCGACAGGTAGAGCGTCGCGGCCACGGCCGACAACGCAATGGTCAGCAAGGAGGTGTCCGGACGGACCTCGAAACCCGTCGCGGCGGCGCCGGCCACGATGCCGATCGCCATCGCCACGAGGCCGCGCAACGCGTGGCGCGCCCCGCCTGAACCGAGGTTCGATGCGTGCATGGCGCCCCCCAGGGCGACGATGATCCACGGGTTGAGACCCGAGAGGCCGCCGTAGCCTCCGATCAGAAAAGAGTCGACCAGCAAGGCGCGCATCTCGCTGCGCCTGCTATCGCTGGCGCGACAGCTCAGCCTGTAGGCGAGATGCGGCCACGTCAACATGACCACCACCGCCCCCCACAGCGCGATCGGCGGCTTCATGACAAAGACCGAGCCGAGCAACAGGCCGGCGGCCAAATGGGCGCCGACACGCACCGGGTAGTTCACGCGCACCCCGCCGTAGAGGCGTCGCGGCGCGGCCGAAGCGCCGTTGGCCGCGCGCAGTGAATCGGGTGTGGAATCGACGCCCGTCGCCGCAGGCATGCCGGGCCGCGTGGTCATATCAGTTCTTCGATCTTCCCGGCAGGCGCTGAAGTTCGGTCGGCCCGCAGGCGCCGCAGCAGCATGTCCGGGTTGAGCGCGTTGTCCTCGACCAGCAGGATCTTGCCATGTCAATCCGCGGCTGCGTTCCTGACCACGGGTAACTGCGCGCGCACCGCCGCGCGAAACTGACTGCCCTCGCCGAGCGTGCTGATGGCGGTCACGTCGCCGCCCAGCAGGCGGCACAGACGGCGGCTGATGGCCAAACCAAGGCCCGTGCCGCCGTACTTTCGCGTCGTCTCGGCGTCCGCCTGCACGAAGGGCTGGAACAGCCGCCCCAGTTGCTCAGAAGTCATGCCGATACCGGTGTCGCTGACCTCGAACACCACGATCGGGTGGCCGCCGGCGTCGAGTCCGCCGCTGGTCTTGATCGAGATGCTGCCATTGCTGGTGAACTTGGCCGCATTCGAGACCAGGTTGATCAGCACCTGTCGCAGCTTCGTCATGTCGGATTGCACCAGGCCCAACTCCTGCGCGCAATGCACCTGCAGGCTATTGCGGTTGACCGCCAGCAGGGGTTGCGTGGTCGAGACCACCTGGTCCAGCAATTCGGCCAGTTCGAAGGGCTCGACGTGCAATTCGATCTTGTCCGCTTCGATCTTCGAGAGATCGAGCACATCGTTGATCATTTGCAGCAGGTGCCGCGCAGCACCCTTGATACGGCCCAGGTCGGCGAGCGAGGTGTCGAGTTCGCCGCGGTCCGCGAAGTCTTCCTCCAGCATCTCGGTATAGCCGATCACGGCATTGAGCGGCGTGCGCAACTCGTGACTCATGTTGGCCAGGAAGCTGCTCTTGGTGCGGTTCGCGGCCTCTGCCTGCTCGCGGGCACGCTCGGCGATCACCCGGGCCTGCTCGAGATCCGCCTTCTGTTGCTCGATGACCTGGTTGCGCGCGTGAACCTCCCGCTTGGCGCCAATGGCTTGGCGCGTCCGGAAATGAGACGCCATGCCGAACGCGGCCGTGTACGTGATGACGGCAAGCGCCGTCATCGCATGCGCCAGCAGCGGTACCGGCAACACGTCGAAGCCGGCGCTGAGCCCCGCCACCAGGACCCCGAGCACGAAGCACCCAGCGCCCATCAGGCCCAGGCGCAGCCCACCGATGCTCAGGTTGGCGGCATTGATGGCGGTGAAGGACACCACGCCAATCCACAGATCGAGGCCGGTCAGCAGCGTGAACGCGCCCATGAGGAAGCTGTCGACCAGCAAGTTCCGCCGCTCGGCGGCCTTGCTGTCGCGCGCGCGGCTCGCCAACAGATAGGCCAGATGCGGCCACAGCAAGGCAGTGCTGCAGATCAGCACCAGGATGCCGGCCGGCAGAGCCCGCAGCTGCAACACCGAGAGCGCCACGGCGCCGAAGAAGCCCTGCCCCAGCACGCGCAGACCGTAGTCCAGGCGCACGGTGGGGTGGACGCGGGGCCGCGACCCCGGGGATGGCGGATCCTGCGGGACGGTATTCAAGGCAAGGTTCTGTGCAGATCCATGGTGGATGGTGTCGGCTACACCCAATTGCTGCCGCCCGGCACCAGCGTATCGCCCGGGCTGGCGGGAATACCGGCGCTGTGCGCGACTTCGGAAACGACCGGTCGAGTGCCGGTGACGCAGTCGAAGACTGGTCGGTAGATGGGGTGCATGGCAAGTTGCTCGTTTTCAGATGACGGCGCCAGTCGAAGCTCCGCCAATCCAATTCTGTAGTAATACGTATTATTACTCTGTCTGCCATTCGGTACAAGTGAGCCGCGAAGTCATTCGCGAAGCCGTCCTGCAGGGCGGCTGCATCGCCGATCTCGACGATCGGCGTGCTGATGCTGGTGAGCCCCGGCGTCCGCGTGGCCCCCAGATCGGTGTCGTGAACGCCAGTGACGAGGTGTCCTCGGGTCTGCGGATGCCCGCCCGTCGTCAATCCATCATGGCCCCGACGCTGGTAACTTGGACGAGTCGCGCGCGTGAGCCCCGCTCGAGCTTTGCCGCAAATGAATGACTTCCAGGGCCCGCGCGATTTCTGAAATCCCCGGCCGCGCAGAAGAATGTTCAGCCAGTTTTTTTGCATCGACCGGCTGAATCCGCAGCTCAGCCCTTCAGTTCTTCCAACGTCTTCCCGGCGGCCAGTGCTTCCTTCAGCCATCGCGGCTGCGGGCCGCGGCCGGTCCACGAGTTGCCCCCACCGTCGCGGTACAGCACCGTCGATGGCCGGCGCTTGATGGCCTTGGGCTTTGCGGCTTTCGCGACTTTCACTGCTTTCACTGCTCTCACGGCCTTGCCGGATGGCGCGACGGACTCGGCAGGTGCAGCAGACGCCGCAAGAAACGCCTCGAGAGACTTGCCACCGGCGATCGCTTCACGCAACCAGCGCGGACGCGGGCCACGTCCGGACCAGGACTGTCCATCGCCATTGCTGTACTTCGCGCCAGTCGCTGCCTTTGCGGCCGGCTTCGCCTTGCGGGACTTGGGCGCTGCCTCGCCTTGCGCCGGCCCGTCGGCCAAGCCGAGTTGTCGCGCGGTCAAGCCATAGTGTTCGATCGCCACCTTGATGCGCGCAATGACGCCGCCCACTTCCTTCTGGCGAAGCGCATCGGCGGTCTTCTGGAGTTTTTCGATCTTCTTTTGAATCTGGAGATAGGTTTGAGCCATGAGTTAAATCCGATCGTTCATTCAGGAGGTATAGCTTAACCATCTCTCGCGTCCAAAGTAAGCCAACACTCATCTCTCGTTCCGAGATACAGCGCAGAAACGACACGTATTGCGCATCTCGGCAACGCATCGAGGTGGCCATGACTCCTTTTGTTTTCTCTCGCGGGTGCAGCCATTGATCACTTGCAAGCCACCATGCCGCAATAGAGAGAAGCACCACAGTCGAGAAATGACGCCCGGTCAGTACTGGCAGAGACATCCGGCCAGTCATCTCGCTTCCGACCACGCCAGGGCCGGATGAGAGAATCCGCAGCGCATGACGCGCACCCGCCTCCCTTCCATTGCCTCGCTCACGGCCTTCGAATCGGCCGCGCGACATCTGAACTTCAGGCGCGCCGCAGACGAACTTCACCTGACCCCAGGCGCCGTCAGTCAGCAAGTCCGACAACTGGAGGCTCAACTCGGCATGGCCTTGTTCGCGCGGGCCCGTCAGCGCGTCCTGCTCACCAGCGCGGGTGCTCGCTACCTCGAGGAAGTCCGGCGAATCCTGAACGAACTCGGCGAGGTCACGCGCCAGGCGATGGCCAGCGGCGACAAGGAGATCCTGAACCTGGCCGCCGTACCGACCTTCGCCGTCAAGTGGCTGGTTCCGCGACTGCCGGCTTTCTTCGCCCGATATCCGGAGATCAACCTGAACCTGGTGTCTCGAAGCGCGCCGTTCGACTTCGCCACCGAGGCTTTCGACGCCGCCATTCATTACGGCGAACCGACCTGGTCGGGCACCGTGGCCACGCACCTGATGGACGAGGACATGGTGCCGGTCTGCAGCCGCCGCTACAAGCAGACCCACCGGCTGCGCACGCCCGCGGACCTGGATCGGGCGACCCTGCTGCAGCAGTTCACTCGCCCGTCGGCCTGGCTCGACTGGTTCAGGCAGGTGGACACCGAGCCGGCCAACGCTTTCCAGGGGCCGCGCTTCGACAGCTTCAACATGATCCTGGAAGCCGTGCATGCCGACCTCGGCGCCGCCTTGCTGCCGCGCTTCCTGGTGCAGCCCGGCATCGCGGAGGGCCGCATCGTCCAGCTGTCCCGCCAGGGCCTGCCGAGCACGCGCGGCTACCACCTGGTCTGCCCTGAAGCCAAGCACAACGCGCCGGCGGTGGTCGCCATGCGCGGGTGGCTGCTCGAACAGATCCGGACTTAACTACATTTTCTATCCAAGTAGGTAGAAAATATCGCCCTTCCCCTTGGGGATCGTGCGTCGAGAATGCAGGTCAATCCACACTAAAACTGTGCATCGACCGCGCAACTCCCATGACCTCGATCCCTCCTGACCGGCGCTGGAAAAAGCCCCTGCCCCCCTTTGTGTTCAACCGGGACTTCGAGCGCCCGGACCCGGCGCTGGTCGCCGCGCTGGCCGGCGTCGACGTGACACGCATCAGCGACCTGGTGGGCCGCATGTACACCTGCCAGCCCGCCATCCGCTCGCTCGTCACGCCTGCCCTGCCGCTGGTCGGACCGGCCTTCACGGTCAAGTGCCCGCCGGGTGACAACCTGGGCGTCATGGCCGCGATCCGCAAGGTGCAGCCGGGCGACGTGCTGATGGTCGACGGGCAGGGCTTCACGCACTGGTGCATGGGCGGCTTCGAGTTGCTGAAACTCGCACGCGACGAGCGCGGCCTGGCGGGCCTGGTCGTCAACGGCGCCTGGCGCGACATCGGCGAAGCCGAGGCGGCCGGATTCCCGATCTACGGCATCGCCGTGTCACCCCATTCCGGGCCAAAGCTCGGGCCGGCCGAGATCAATGTCCCGGTGGGCTGCGGCGGCGTCGTCGTTCATCCGGGAGACGTGGTGTGCGCCAGCGTCGAGGGGGTGGCGATCGTGCCGCGGCACAGCCTTCAGGCCGTCGCTCACGCATTGACGCCTTCCGCGGGCCATGGGATCCAGGGCTTTCTCGACGAGATGGAGGCACACATCGCGTCCTGGCTCGAGCCGGCATCGAAGCCGTGAACGCAGTGGGCATGACGCGCGCCTTCGCCGAGTTCGCATCGGCGAGCGGCCCCGACGACCTTCCCGACTCCGTCCGCCGGGAAGCACGACGGGCCATCGCGGACTGCATCGGCGGCGCGCTCGCCGGTGCGGGCGAACCGGTCACACTCGCGGCGCTGCAAGCGGCGCCAGGCGCCGGTTGCAGCACGCTCTGGGGACGGCAGGGCCGGGCATCGGCGCGTGACGCGGCGCTGGTCAACGGCTGCGCCGCGCACGCCCACGCGCTCGACGACACCAACGAATCCATGCGGGGACACCCCTCGGCGCCGATCGTGCCTGCGGTGCTTGCGCTGGCGGAAGAGACGGACGCAGCCGGTGCCGACATCGTCACCGCCTACGCGATCGGGGTCGAGATCGCCGCCAAGCTCGGGCGCAGCGTGAACGATCGCCACGCGCAGGTCGGCTGGCACACCACCTGCACCCTGGGCACCATCGGCGCCGCCGCGGCCAGTGCCAGGCTGCTGCGGCTCGATGCCGACCGCACGGCCCACGCGCTGGGCATCGCCGCTTCGATGGCGGGCGGCCTGCGCGTGAACTTCGCGACCATGACCAAGGCCCTGCACGCCGGCCTCGCCGCGCAGAACGGCGTGCTCGCCGCGCGCCTCGCCGCCGGTGGCCTGACGTCCAGCCCGCAGGCGCTGGAAGGGCACGAGGGCTTCCTGCAACTGTTTTGCGACGACGGCACATCGTCGCCGGCCAGGGCCCTGGCCACGCTGGGCTCGCCCTTCGAGCTGGCGTCGCCCGGCATCGTCTTCAAGCAATACCCCACCTGCTCGCTGATGCATGCGCTCATCGACATGGTGCTCGAGGCCCGCGCAGCCGGCGCCTTCGACGCGTCCGTCCCGCCGTCGGTCCATTGCGGCATCAGCGCCCGGCTGGAGACGGCGCGCGGCAAGCGATGGCCCCGGTCGGGGGCGGAGGCCAAGTTCCACGTCGAATACTGCGTCGCCACGGCCTTGCTGGCCGGCACGCAGGGACTCCCCGACTTCACCGACGCCGCGCTGGACCGGCCCGGCCTGCGGGCGCTGGCGAACAGCATCTCGCTCGCGCAAGGCGCCGACTTCCCCGCAGGCAACGGCGACTTTGCCGAACTGCGCGTCGTCCGCGAAGGCACCGAGGTGTTCAGGGCGCGCCGGGCCAAGCCCCTCGGACACCCCAGCGCGCCGATGCCCGACGCCCTCCACAGGGAGAAGTTCATGCGCTATGCCACGACGGCGCTGGCGCCGAAGCGCGCCACGGCACTGTGGTCCGCGCTCGCCGACCTCGACCACCTCCGCGCGCGCGAACTCGGAGCGCTGCTCGCGAGTGTCTCGCCGATCCGCCCATCCATCCAGGAGCCCACGCCATGACTTCCCTATCCCGTCGCCGACTTCTCGCCTCGGCCGCCGTGCCGCTGGCCGGCCTGGCCGGCCTGTCGCACAGCCAGCCCAGGGAGATGACCATCGTCGTCGCCTATCCGCCAGGCGGGTCGCTGGACGCCATGGCGCGCGTGCTGGCGCAGCGCCTGTCGGTCATTCGCGACCAGGCGGTCATCGTGGACAACCGGGCCGGCTTCTCGGGCAACATCGGTGCGCAGTACGTGGCGAAGGCGGCGCCGGACGGCAACACCGTGCTGATGACGGCGCTCACCACCTATGCGATCACTGCCAGCCTCATGGGCAGGGCCGCCGGCTACGATCTGCTCAAGGACTTCGAGCATGTGGCCATCGTGGGCAGCCTGCCCAACCTGCTGATCGTGCCCGCCTCGCTGCCGGTGAACTCCCTGCAGGAATTCATCCAGGCCGCGAAGGCGAAGCCCGGCGCCTTCTCCTATGCGACGACCGGCAACGGTTCGCTGGAGCACATCGCGGGTGAAATGCTCAAGCGGGCCGCGAAGATCGACATGCTGGCCGTGCCCTACAAGGGCTCGACCCCGGGCATCACGGACCTCATCGGCGGACAGATCCAGGCGATGTTCGTCAACACGTCCACCGCGATCAACAACCTGAAGAGCGGTCGCATCAAGGTACTCGCGGTGGCCGGCCCCAGCCGGGTCACGGCGCTTCCCAAGGTCCCGACGATGCGCGAGAGCGGCGTGGTCCTCGGCAACGACGTCGTGTCCCTCTTCGGCATTGCGGCGCCGCATGGCACGCCAGGGCCGATCGTCGACAAGCTCAACGCCGATCTCAACACCGCGCTGCGCGATCCCGAGGTGCGCTCGCGCTTCGAAGCGCTCGGCATCGACGTGGTCACCGAGAGCGCGGCGGAGGCGACGCGTCGCATCACCCGCGAGATCGGCACCTGGGTCAAGGTGATCAAGGAAACAGGGATCAGCCTGCAATAGGGCCGATCCTCAGCCGCCCTACCTGCCCTTGCGCCCCGAGATCAGCCGGCGCAGCGCGGCGCGCACGCCGGGCTTGTCCGCCACGCCGACGGAGATCGGTTGCGCGCGATAGAGCGCGCGCTGCTCTTCGAGCACGACGCGCAGGGCCTCGATGCTCGATTCGCTGTAGGCCCACACGCCGGAGACGATGAACTGCCCCGGCAGCGCATCCACCCGGGGCCGGATCTGGACGTTGATGGCGCCGATGCGATCCATCGTCTCGACCCGCGCGGCCGCCTGCTGGGTGCCACCGCCCAGCACGCCCACCTCGCGCGTGAACGCGAAGCTGATCGCCTGCACCTGGTGGAAGTGCTCCGAGATGAACGCGCAGATCTCCAGGAACACCAGCCGCCCGACGTGACGCCGCTCTTCACGCACGACGCGGGTCGGAGTGAAATGCTCGATGTGGATCTCGGTGCCGGAATTGCCCACCGGCACGGGGTCCAGCGTTCCGAGGAGAACGCAGGCGTCGTACACATACATGGGCTGACCGAGCTGATAGGGAGCAGTCCCGGGCCCGGTGATCCGGAGTTTCTTGAACGTCATGAAGCACTTTGCCGGTCGTGCGCGAGGCCTATTCCCCGGCCCGTTCCGAACGCTGCTGCCTTTCACTTCGACTTTAAGAGAGGGGCGGCGCGGATCTTCCCGGGCGATGCCAAGTTATCACGGCGAACTTGACATAGTTCACGCAACTTGGCTGCAAAACCTCCACTGGAAGGGCAGATGGCCGATCCGGGGTAATTTGAATTTGAATTCCAATTTGATATCATCCGGCCACCTTTTCCGACCAGGACCTTGTGCCGCCGCCCCGGCGCGCGAGAGCAGACCATGAACAAGAAACCGTTCCTTGCAGGCGCCGTCGTCCTCGTCGCGGCCGCTGTTTTCGTGGCCTGGTACGTCCATCGGCAGCCGGCGGACGCGCAGCAACTGGTGCTCTATGGCAACGTCGACCTGCGCCAGGTGTCGCTGGCCTTCAACGGCAGCGAGCGCATCGCCCGGCTCGAGGTCCAGGAAGGCGACCGCGTGAAGGCCGGGCAGGTGCTCGGCGAGCTCGACACGCGCACCCTGCAGCTGCAGGCGGCCCAGGCCGAAGCCCAGATCGCCAGCCAGTCGCAGGTGCTGCAGCGCCTCAAGGCCGGCAGCCGGCCCGAGGAAGTGGCGCAGTCGCGCACCCAGGTCGCCGCGGCGCAGGCCGATGCCGAACTGGCCCGCCAGCAGCTCGAGCGGCTGCAGTCGATCCGCCAGACCACCGCCGGCCGCGCCGTCAGCCAGCAGGATCTGGACGCCGCACAGGCGCGCCGGAAGGTGGCCGAGGCGCAACTCGAGAACGCGCGCAAGGCGCAGCAGCTCGTGGTCGCCGGCCCGCGCAAGGAAGACATCGCACAGGCCCAGGCGCAGCTCGACGTCGCCACCGCGGCACTCGCGGTGCTGCGCCACCAGTTGCAGGAAGCCCGGCTCAGCGCGCCCATCGATGCGGTGGTGCGTGCGCGCCTGATGGAGCCGGGCGACATGGCGTCGCCGCAGCGCCCGGTCTTCACGCTCGCGATCACCGACCCCAAGTGGGTGCGCGCCTACGTCAGCGAGGCGGACCTCGGGCGCGTCAGGCCGGGCATGGCCGCGACGCTGTCGACCGACAGCCACCCCGGCGAGCCGCTCCAGGGAAAGGTCGGCTACATCTCGTCGGTGGCGGAGTTCACGCCCAAGACCGTCCAGACCGAGCAGCTGCGCAGCAGCCTGGTCTACGAGATCCGCGTGCTCGCCGAAGACCCCGGCGACCGCCTGCGGCTGGGCATGCCGGTGACGGTGCGCCTCGTGCCGGACGGCGACGCGCGCATGGCGGGGAGCCCACGCTGATGGACCCCGCCGCGCCGGCGCTGGTGGGACAAGGCCTGCGCAAGCACTTTGCGCAGAAAGGCTCGGCCGAGGGCACGCTCGCGCTCGACGATGTCTCGCTCGAGATCCCCGCCGGCACGCTGGCCGCGCTGGTCGGCCCGGACGGCGCCGGCAAGACCACCCTGCTGCGGCTCGCGGCCGGCCTGATGCGCGCCGACCGGGGCCGGCTCGAGGTCCTGGGCATCGACGTGGCGAGCCGGCCGCAGGCGGTGCAGGACCGCATCAGCTACATGCCGCAGCGCTTCGGCCTCTACGAAGACCTCAGCGTGCAGGAGAACCTCGACCTCTATGCCGACCTGCACGGGGTCGACAAGGCGACCCGGCGCGAGCGCTATGCGCGCCTGATGGCGATGACCGACCTGGGCCGCTTCACGGCCCGCCCGGCCGGCAAGCTCTCGGGCGGCATGAAGCAGAAGCTGGGGCTGGCCTGCACGCTGGTGCGTTCGCCCGAGCTGCTGCTGCTCGACGAACCCACGGTCGGCGTCGACCCGCTGTCGCGGCGCGAGCTCTGGGAGATCGTGCGGCAGCTGGTCGACGACGAGCACCTCTCGGTGGTCGTCAGCACCGCCTACCTCGACGAGGCCGAGCGCTGCGCGCAGGTCTTCGTGCTGCACGGCGGCCGGCTGATCGCGCAAGGCGCGCCGCAGCAGCTGCGCGCGAACGCGAAAGGCCTCTGCTTCGTCACGACGCCGCCTCGCGGCACGGCGCCGCGCACCTTGCAGGCGCGCCTGCTCGATGCGCCCGCCTCGATCATCGATGCCGTGCCGCAAGGCGGTGAAGTGCGCTTCATCCGCCGGCCCGACGCCGAGGCCGCGTCCGTGAACGCGCTGCTCGACGGTGCGCCAGCGGAGCCCGTGCCCGCGCGCCTGGAGGACGGATTCATGGTGCTGCTGCGCGCGCAGCAGAAAACCGCCACCGCGGCGGCCGTGCACGCGCCCGCGCAGGCGGCACCGCCCGCCGCCGACACGCAGGAGGTCGTCATCCAGGTCAAGGACCTGGTGCGCAAGTTCGGCGACTTCACCGCCGTCGCGAGCACCAGCTTCGACGTGCGGCGCGGCGAGATCTTCGGCCTGCTCGGCCCCAACGGCGCCGGCAAGACCACCACCTTCCGCATGCTCTGCGGACTGCTGCCGGCCAGCAGCGGCTTCCTGCAGGTGGCGGGCATGAACCTGCGCACCGCGCGCGCGCAGGCACGCGGGCGGATCGGCTACGTCTCGCAGAAGTTCGCGCTCTACGGCAACCTCACCGTCGCCGAGAACCTGCAGTTCTTCGGCGGCGCCTACGGCCTGCGCGGGCAGCGGCTGCGCGAGCGCATGCAGACGGTGCTGCAGCAGTTCGACCTGCTCGGCCAGGAACATGCGACCAGCGGACAGTTGCCCGGCGGCTACAAGCAGCGCCTCGCGATGGCGACCGGCCTGCTGCACGAGCCGGAAATCCTCTTTCTCGACGAGCCCACGAGCGG
Source organism: Variovorax sp. M-6 (assembly GCF_052114385.1). Classification (NCBI taxonomy): domain Bacteria; kingdom Pseudomonadati; phylum Pseudomonadota; class Betaproteobacteria; order Burkholderiales; family Comamonadaceae; genus Variovorax; species Variovorax sp. M-6. The sequence continues at coordinate 244,103 of NZ_JBFREQ010000005.1, forward strand.
CACCGATCCGCTGGCGCGGCGCGAGTTCTGGCGCCGCATCACGGCGCTGGCCCAGGCGGGCGTGACGGTGATCATCACCACGCACTTCATGGAAGAGGCCGAGTACTGCGACCGCATCGTGATCCAGGACGCCGGCAAGCTGCTCGCCATCGGCACGCCGCAGCAGGTGCGCGTGCAGGCGGGCAGCGCCCCCGACAGCCGGCTCAGCATGGAGGAGGCCTTCATCGACATCGTGACCCAGGCCCGCGACGCCGCGAGAGCATCTCCATGACCGCGCCCGCGCCGCCTCCCGCCCCCCACAGCCGCTTCTGGCAGCGGCTGATCGCGCTCACGCGCAAGGAGACGCGGCAGCTGGTGCGCGACCCGAGCAGCCTCGCGATCGGCATCCTGCTGCCGATCATCCTGATCCTGATCTTCGGCTACGGGCTCTCGCTCGACGTCAAGAACGCGCCGATGGCGGTCGTGCTCGAAGACACCTCGCCCACCGCCGTGCAGGCCGTCTCGGGCCTGCAGCTCACGCCGTACATCTCGCCGGTCATGCTGACCTCGATGCACGACGCCGAGGCGCTGATGCACCAGCGCCAGGTCGACGGCATCGTGCGCGTGCCCGGCGACTTCTCGCGCCGGCTCGCGGCCGGCGACGCCAGCATCCAGGTGATCGTGCACGGCGCCGATGCGAACAAGGCCGCCACCGTGCTGCGCTACGCGAGCGGCGCCCTGGCGCAGAACGCGCTGCGGCTGGCCGACCGCGGCGCCGGGGGCGCGGCGCCGGGCATCGGCGTGGTCGTCATCGAGCAGCGGCTGTGGTTTAACGCCGCCAACACCAGCACCTGGTACCTCGTGCCGGGGCTGATCGTGCTCATCATGACGCTGGTCGGCGCCTTTCTCACGGCGCTCGTGATGGCGCGCGAATGGGAGCGCGGCACGCTGGAGGCCTTGTTCGTCACGCCCGTGCGTCCGGTGGAAATCCTGCTGGCGAAGATCATTCCCTACTTCGGCATCGGCATGGCCGGACTGCTGCTGTGCCTCGTCGCCGCGCGCTTCCTGTTCGAGGTGCCGATGCATGGCTCGCTCGCCGCGATCGTCGTCAGCGCGATGCTCTATCTGCTGGTCGCGGTGGCCGTGGGCCTCGTCATCTCTTCCGTCACGCGCAACCAGTTCCTCGCGAGCCAGGTGGCGCTGATTTCGAGCTTCCTGCCGTCGCTGATGCTGTCGGGCTTTCTGTTCGACCTGCGCAACGTGCCGACCGTCGTGCGCATCGTCGGGCAGGCCCTGCCGGCCACGTATTTCATGGAGCTGATCCGCACGCTGTTCCTCGCGGGCAACGTGTGGTCGCTCATCCTGCGGAACTGCGCGATCCTCGCCGTGTACGCGCTGGTGCTGCTCGCGGTCGCGCGCTTCGTCACGCGCAAGAGGCTGGATTGAAGACCATGAACGGCTCTTTCATCGACTTCGTGCGGCGCGTCGCCCACCTCTGCCGCAAGGAGCTGCTGGCGATCCTCAAGGACCCGTCCAGCCGCGTCATCCTCATCGTGCCGGCGCTGATGCAAAGCCTGCTCTTCGGCTATGCCGCCACCTACGACCTGAGCCGCGTCGACTACGCGCTGCTCGACCAGAGCCACAGCGGCGCATCGACCGCGCTCATCGCCAGGCTGGACGGCACCGGCGTCTTCCGCCGCGCGGCGACGCTCACCTCGCCCGAGCAGATCACGCCCATCGTGAATGCGCAGGACGCGCTGGTCGTGATCCAGATCGGGCCGCAGTTCGCGCAGCAGCTCCACGCCGGCGAGGCGGCGCCGATCCAGGTGATCATCGATGCGCGCAACTCCAACACCGCGGGCTCGGCGGCGGGCTTCGTCAGTTCGGTCGTGGCCGGCTTCAACGACGAATGGCGCCGGCGGCACGGCGGGCGCCAGGCGCCGGTCTCGATCGAATCGCGCGCGTGGTTCAACCCCAACCTCGAAACGCGCTGGAACTTCATGCCCGGCATGATCGCCGCGCTCAGCATGATCCAGACCCTGCTGCTGACCGCCCTCTCCGTGGCGCGCGAGCGCGAGCAAGGCACCTTCGACCAGTTGCTGGTCACGCCGCTGTCGCCCACCGAGATCATGATCGGCAAGGCCATCCCGCCGGTGCTGATCGGGCTCGTGCAGTCCACCCTCGTGCTGCTCATCACGCTGCTGTGGTTCAGGGTGCCGATGGCGGGCTCCTTCGTCACGCTCTACATCGGGCTGTCGTTCTTCACCATCGCGAGCGTGGGCATCGGCCTGTCGATCTCGGCCGTGTCGGCCAACATGCAGCAGGCCATGCTCTACACCTTCGTGCTGATCATGCCGATGATGCTGCTGTCGGGCCTGACCACGCCGGTGAGCAACATGCCGCGCGTGCTGCAGATCGCGACGCTGGCCAACCCGCTGCGCTTCGCCATCGATCTCGTGCAGCGCGTGTACCTCGAAGGCGTGGGACTGCTCACCGTCTGGCACAACCTCATTCCGCTCTTCGTCATCGCGGCCATCACGCTGCCGCTGGCCGCCTGGCTGTTCCGCCATCGCCTGGTCTGAAGCCCTTTCTCCCAAGGAGACCGAGATGAAAACCTCCGTTCGCTCCCTGCATCGCCTGGCCTGGCTGGCGGCGCTGGCGCTGGCCGGCTGTGCGGTCGGACCCGATTTCAAGCCCGAAACGCCGGCGGCGCCCGCGAACTTCGCGGACTGGCACGGCGGCTCGCCGGAGCTGGTCGCGCCGCAGGAACGCGAGCGCGCAAGCACGGCGGCGCCGGCCGACTGGCGCATGTTCGGCGACCCGGTGCTCGATGCGCTGGAAGCGCGAGCGCTGGCCGCGAGCCCTGACCTGCAAACCGCCGCGCTGCGCTTCGCGCAGAGCCGCACGCAGCTGCAGGTCGTCCAGTCGCAGCAGGTTCCGCAGGTCGGCGCGCGGGCCGGCGCGCGGCGCGCGCGGCAGAGCGAGGACGGCGACCCCACGCGGCTGATCGATGCCCTCAATCCCCTGAACCGCAGGCAGCTGATCCAGACGCTGAGCGATCCGCACGACCTGTACGAGGCCGGCTTCGACGCCACCTGGGAGATCGACCTGTGGGGCCGCGTGCGGCGCTCGATCGAGGCCGCCGACGCCGACGTCGCGGCCTCGCAAGCGCTGCTGGCGCAGGTGCAGCTCAGCCTGCAGGCCGAGCTCGCGCGCCACTACTTCGCGCTGCGCGCGGTGCAGCGCCAGATCCGCATCGCACGCGCCGACATCGCCGCTTCGGAGGAAACGCTGGAGCTGGTCAAGGCGCGCGCCGACGGCGGCCTCACCACCGATCTCGACGTCACGCGGCAGCGCGCCCAGGCGGCCGATCTGCGCGCCCGCCTGCCCCAGCTGCTGGCGCAGGAGGCGGCGGCCGTGAACCAGATCACGCTGCTGCTCGGCGAGCGGCCCGGCGCGCTGCAGGCGCAGCTTGCGGACCGGCCCGACGCGGCCGAACGCGCTTTGCCCGACCTGTCACTGGGCCTGCCCTCGGAGCTGGCGCTGCGCCGCCCCGACATCCAGCTCGCCCAGGCGCAGCTGCATGCGGCCACTGCGAACATCGGCGTCGCCGTGGCGGACCTCTATCCGCGCATCACGATCGGCGCCAGCTTCGGCTTCGAGTCCGTCAACGCCAGCACCTTCGGCGACTGGGGCAGCCGCCAATGGTTCGTCGGGCCCAGCCTGCAACTGCCGGTCTTCGATGGCGGGCGCCGGCGCGCCACCGTGACCCTGCGCGAGCTGCAGCAGCAGGAGGCCGCCGTGGCCTACCAGCAGACCGTGCTGAAGGCCTGGCACGAGATCGACGATGCATTGAGCGCCTATTCGGCGGAGCGGCTGCGCAACGTGCAACTGGCCGAGCGCGAGCGCAGCAGCCGCGACGCGCTGCAGCTGGCCCAGGTGCGCTACGCGCACGGCCTGACCGACTTCCTGGTGCAGCTCGATGCCCAGCGCACCTGGCTGCAGGCGCAGCGCGACTACACCGAGAGCACAAGCCGCCTGGCCCTGGGCCTGGTGGCGGTGTCGAAGGCGCTGGGAGGCGCCGGTGAGCTGCCGGCGAAGTCCTGATCTTTCAGAGATCCGCCCCCATCGACGCGATTGAAAGGAACCGACACTTTCTGAAAGGAAGCGAAGTTGACGCGAAGCAACTGATTGCAGACAGTCGCCATTCTTGCATCCAGATGTCACTTGTGTTTCTCGGTGCGTTCGAGAACGTTTCAAAACCAGGTGGAGTCGATTGCAGTGAACAGGTCCTATCGGTCGGTGTGGAATGGCGCGCTGGGCGCCTGGGTGGCGGTGTCGGAGGTGGCGCACGGGCGTGGAAAGATCGGAAGCGGCGGGGCCGCCAGGCGGCTCGTTCCTCACGCGGTGCTCGGGCTGCTTGTCTCTGTCACGGGCGGGATGCTCCCGCAGGCGCATGCGGCGTCCTACACAGCGTCGACCGAGGCGGAACTCGCCCTGGCAATCAGCCAGGCCAATGCGAGTGCGGATGCGGCGTCAACGATCACGCTCCTCAACGGCTTCACGATCGCGTCACCCGGCACCCTTCCCGCCGCGACCAAGGCGCTCACCATCAGCTTGGGCGGCTTCACGCTCGCCACCACAGGCAACGGGAACATCAATGCCGCGGCAGGCGCGACAGTGACCGTCGATGGCAAGATGACCGGCCTCAGCCGTTTGACCAAGGACGGTGCCGGCACGCTGATCCTGACCGGCACGGGCAGCAGTTACGTCAATCGCATGGTGATTGGCGCGGGCGCGGTGCGTGTCCAGAACGGCGGGCAGATCACATTCGGCAATGGCGTCGGCGATGCGGGGTTGGAGGTAGTCGGCGATAACGCGAGCGCCACCATCACCGGGGCAGGTTCCTGGATGGATGCGCGCACGGGTCCATCACGCGTGAGCTCAGTGGCCGGAAGCTCCCTGAACGTGCTGAACGGCGGCGAGTTCCGCTCGACGAATCAGCTCGTGATGGGCGATACCGCGGGTACGACGGGAAGGCTCAGGGTCGATGGCACAGGGTCCCTCGTCTCGGTCAGCGGGCTGACCGTCAGCCGGGGAACGGGCTTCATCGACGTCACCGCCGGAGGCCGGATCCAGAGTGCCTCCTTCGGCATTGGCGGCATCGGCGCGCTGAGCTCACAGGGTGGCACCGGCACCGTGACGGTGACTGGGCCTGGCTCGCGGATCGATTCCGGCCAGACGGGCGTGCATGGTGGAACCTTGACAATTCTCGATGGCGGCGTCGTGTCCACTTCGTGGGCACGCATTGGAACCACCGCGGGCCGCACGGCGTCCGTCACCGTCTCGGGCAGCGGCTCGGAATTGATTTCGACCGCGGCCTCTACGGGCATCAGTCTCGAGATCGCAAGGGCTGGCGCGGGTTCTCTGCGATTGGCCAATGGGGGCAAGGCGTCCTTGATGGCGGGCACTGGCGCCATGAAGATCGCCAGCGCTGCCGCGTCCACGGGCACATTGAGCATCGGCGGCGCCCTGGGGCAGGCCGCCGAAGCCCCGGGTGTGCTGGAGGCAGCGTCTGTCGAATTGAGTGCTGGTGCGGGGCGGGTCGACTTCAACCATACCGACAGCAGCTACAGCTTCGCCGTGCCGATCATCGGAACGGCCAGCAGCGGGGTGGTGAGCCAGAGCGGTCCCGGCACAACGGTTCTTGCAGCAGCCAACACCTACGCCGGCGCAACGCGCGTGACGGCCGGCACGATGCGCGCGGGCGCGGTCGGCACACTGAGTTCCACTTCAGCCTATTCGGTGACTTCGGGTGGTACGCTGGATCTGGCCGGCTTCAGCCATTCCATCGCGTCCATGGCCAACGGCGGCACAGTCTCGCTCGCCGGCAGCGCGCCCGGCACCACGCTGACGGTCAAGGGCCCCTGGGTCGGCAACAACGGTACGCTGCGCCTGGGCACGGCGCTCGGCGGCAGCAGCAGCGTCAGTGACCGGCTGATCCTCGACGGCGCCACCGCGATCGCCACCGGCAAGACCACCGTGCAGATCGTCAAGCTCGGCGGCCTGGGTGCATTGACGAACGGCAACGGCATCGAAGTCATCAGCGCGCTCAACGGCGCCACCACCACGGCGCAGACCACGAAAGATGCGTTCGCGCTCGCCGGTGGCCATGTCGATGCCGGTGCCTTCGAGTACCGCCTGCACGCGGCCGATGCGGGCGGCGCCGGCGAGAACTGGTATCTGCGCTCCACCGCGATCGTCGTGCCGCCTCCGACCACGCCGTCCATTGCGGCTCCGAGCGCCCCGCCCATCGCGGTGCCGATGTACCGCCCCGAAGTCCCGCAGTTCGCCGCGCTGCCCGAGCAGTTGCGCCAGGGCAACTTCGTGATGCTGAGCAACCTGCACCAGCGCGTGGGCGACGAGTCGGGCGCCGGTGCGCCGCGTCAGGCTTGGGGGCGCGCCATCAGCACCGACCGCACGGTGAGCCAGACCGGCGCCGTGAGCCCCGACAGCGAAGGCCGCCTGAACGGCTTTCAGGCCGGCACCGACCTGTGGGCCGACCCGAACTGGCGCGCGGGCGTCTACGTCGGCCAGCTCGAGGGCGACATGAGCGTCACGGGCTTCGCGCGCGGCGTCGCCCACCTGGCGGTGGGCCGCAACGACCTGCGCAGCCGCTACCTCGGCGCCTACGCCACCTGGCGCCATGAGGGCGGCTTCTATGCCGACGCGGTGCTGCAGGGCGGACGCCATCGCTACGACGTCTCGCCGCAGCTCGCGCTGGCGAGCCACGGCAAGGGCGACAGCCTGCTGGCCTCGGTCGAGGTGGGTCAGAGCGTCCAGCTCGCGCCCGGCTGGGCGCTCGAGCCGCAGCTTCAGCTGATGCACCAGCGCGTCGATCTCGACGAGGTCGCCATCGCCGGCGCCACCGTGCAGCAGGACAGCCACAACGGCTGGATCGCGCGCGTGGGCCTGCGCCTCAAGGGTGAGGTCACGACCGCCGCGGGCGTGCTGCAGCCCTATGGCCGGCTGAACGTCTACAGCAGCAGCAAGGGCACGGACATCGCGCGCTTCATCGGCCCGGGCGGCTTCGCCGACATCGGCACCCGCACCGGCGGCACCAGCACCGAGCTGGCCGCGGGCGCGACGCTGGCGCTGTCGAGTACCACCAGCCTCTACGGCGAACTCGGCAAGCTCTGGGCCTCGGGCGGCGATGCGCGCGCGAGCAGCGGGATCAACGCCAGCCTCGGCGTGAAGGTGCGCTGGTAGAAAAAGAAGGGTCTGATCATGATTTCCAAGTCTTCACGTTCGAGCGCCTGCGGGCGCAAATTCGCCCAAGGCATGACGGCACTGGCCGTCGCTGCAGCCTTGGTCGTTCCCGACGTTGCACTGGCCTGCACGAGCTTTCTCGTGCGGACCACCGACGGTGGCGCCGTCTACGGCCGCACCATGGAGTTCGCGTTCCCGCTCCAGTCGAGCGCCATCGTGGTGCCTCGCCAATATGCGATGGCCGCCACCGGTCCCGAGGGCAAGCCGGGCATGGCCTGGAAATCCAGATACGCCGTCGTCGGCGTCAACGCGCTCGGGATCACGACGGTCATCGACGGCATGAACGAAAAGGGGCTCGCTGGTGGCGCCCTCTATTTCCCGGGCTTTGCCGGCTACGCCGATCCGGCGAAGACGCATCCTGCGAAATCGCTCGCGCCATGGGACTTCATTGGCTGGGCGTTGACCAGCTTCGCCACCGTCGCGGAAGTCAAGGCGGCCCTGTCCGGCATTTTGATCGTCGATGTCAAGCAGCCGAACCTCGGCATCGTGCCTCCGCTCCACTACACGCTGCATGATGCGTCCGGGGCGTCCATCGTGGTGGAACCGGTGGACGGCGTGCTGAAGGTCTACGACAACCCCCTGGGGGTCATGACCAACTCGCCGCCCTTCGATTGGCATATGACCAATCTCAGGAACTACGTGAAGCTGTCGGCCGCCAACGCGCCCGATCTCAAGCTGGAGGGGCAGACGATCACTCCCCTAGGGCAGGGCTCGGGCATGCTCGGCATTCCGGGCGATCCGACCCCGCCCTCGCGATTCGTTCGCGCCCTGGGCTACACGCTTTCAGCACAACGCAGGCAGGGCGGCATCGAGAGCGTTCGCCTCACCGAACACATCCTGAACAACTTCGACATTCCGATCGGATGGATCAAGGAAGGCTCCGGAAATGAGACCTCCAAGGTGCCGCTCGAGTACACGCAGTGGTCGACGATCGCAGATCTCTCCAACAGGAAGTTCTACGTGAAAACCTACGACGACCCGACGCTTCGCAGCATCGATCTGATGAGTTTCGACCTGAATGCCAAGTCGCTGACGACCGCTGCGTTCAAGCCGGCCGCCGCACCCCAGGCTTTGGAATTCCAGAAGCCCTAGCCATCGCCAGGGAACGGGGCGGATTCGCGAACGCCAGCCCCATCCGAACTCCGGTTTTCATTGGCCGCTCACGGATTTCCGTGATGGACGGGGCGGCCCAAGGCCATTAGGCTTACGCACATTCACATTTCGTTGCATTCAACGCTACCTGAAGTCATGTACTAGCTCTTCGTGCACCGCGACCACGCCGTCATTGACGCGTGATGGCGTCCGTGCTTCAAGAGGGCCTCATCGCGCCTCCGGGGCCACGCCAGTTCGTTTCGGTTCCGAAACAATTTGCGACTTTTGATTACGATTCGCGCCGCCGCGTATCTTTACAAAGTCGGCCCTCTTCGCCCGTCTCTCCCCTCAGCACAGAAAAAATTTCTTCCACGCCGCCCGCGCAGGCGTGAGCGCGGCCTGGACCCCAAAGACACTCTGATGAACTGCACGCACCGCACCGTCTGGAACCCTTCGCTCGGCGCCTGGGTCGCCGCCCCCGAAACCGCCCGCCGCCGCAGCACATCGGGCGTCCGGAACGCGTTGGCGTTGACGGCCGCGATGCCCTTGCTATGGATCGGATCCGCGGCCCAGGCGGCGTGCACGCCCGCCAATCCAACCGCCGGCGCCACGGTGACCTGCACTGGGGCGGCGAATATCCTGGCGCCGAGCTACGCGACCTCAGCAAACAACGTCACCGTCAATGTGCAATCGGGCGCGAGCGCCGGCGTCTTGCTCGGCCTCGGTGGCACGGCGATGAGCCTGACCGGCAACAACGTCACGCTGAACAACGCCGGCACGATCGACCCTTCGCTGCTGGGCCTGCTCAGCCTGCTTTCCTCCGGCACCGTCGTCGGCAACGGGAACGCCAGCACAGTGACCATCCACAACTCGCCAACCGGCGTCATGAACGGGACGTCGGGGCTCATGGGCGTCAGCATCAATGGCCTGACGGGCATGGCGCTCGCTGTACAAAACGGCACCGGCGGTGTGACCAACATCCGCAACGACGGCTCGATCGGCGCCAACGCGCTCCTGGGCCTCAGCATGATTCCCTCCGACATGCCGGTCGTGGCTTCCTATGGCGGCGGGCAAACGAGTTTCGTCAACACCGGAACGATCACCGGACGCGTTGCGTTCCAGGCCGCCGGCACGCCTGGGCTAGGCCACTGGTTCGCCAATTCGGGCACGATCAACGGCGGGGTGTCGATGGGGGCGGGCAGCACCAATACATTCACCGCGGTGTCCGGTTCGTCCGTGAACCTCGCGGGTGGCATCGGCCTCGACCTGAACGTCGTCGGCCTGGTCGGCGCGACGATCAGTTTCGCGCCAACCGGCGTGGTCGACGGCGGCGCCGGCGGCAACAACACGCTGGTGCTGCAGAACGTGCTGCCGACTTCCGGAACGGGCACCGGCACTGGCGGCGCGTTGACCACGCTCTCCAGCGGCACCTACATCAACTTTCAGCACCTGAAGGTCAACAGCGGCACCTGGAACCTGCAGGGCCCGCTGGTCAGCGGCGACGCAGCGCTCAACGGCGGGCTGGTCAATTTCAGCAACGCGGGCGTGTTCGGCTCGGGGATCCTGGCAGCCAGCGGCGGCGCGATCGCGGCGTCGACTGGCGGTCTCACGCTGGGCAACAACATCACGCTCGGTGCCAGCGGGCTGTCCGTGGCGGGAACGAACGCGCTGACGCTGTCGGGCGTGATCAGCGGCGTGGGCGGCCTGACCCAGAACGGCATGGGCACCCTGACATTGAGCGGCGCCAACACCTACACGGGAGGCACCACGATCATCACGGGTGCCCTGCAAGGCGATACCACCAGCCTGCGAGGCGACATCGTCGACCACGCCACGCTCGTGTTCAACCAGAACGTCAACGGCATCTACAACGGAACGCTCAGCGGCACCGGCGCGCTGGTCAAGCAAGGCAGCGGCACGCTCACGCTCTCCGGGAACAACAGCTACAGCGGCACCACGCAGATCGATGCCGGCACACTGGCCCTCGGCGCCGGGGCCAGCGTCGCTTCGTCCGCTGGCGTCGGCCTGGCGGCCGGCGCGACGCTGGATCTCTCGGCGGCGGGGAACCAGTCGATCGGGTCGTTGAACGGCGGCGGTGGCACCGTGAACATCGGCGCCACCACGCTGACGATTTCGGGCACCGGCGACGGCGCCTTCGCGGGCACCATCAACGGCACCGGCGCGCTGGTGAAGAACGGCGCCAGCACGCAGACGCTGACCGGCGCGAACCTGTTCACCGGAGGCACCACGGTCAACGACGGCGTGCTGGTGCTGGGCGCCGGCGGCAGCCTGGCCGCGGGCTCGGCGCTCAAACTCAACGGCAACGGCGTGCTCGACGTGTCGGCCGCCGGCAACCAGACCATCGCCACGCTGGGCGGCGACGGCGGCCAGGTCCGGCTCGGCGGCACCACGCTGAGTGTGGGCGCGGGCACCTATGGGGGCGTGCTTGCCGGAACCGGCGGCGTGAACAAGATCGGCAGCGGAACCCTGACGCTCAATGGCGTCAGCACCTACACCGGCCCGACCCAGGTGAATGCGGGCAGTCTGATCGTCGGCGGCGATGCGGCGCATGCCTCGGCCAGCGTGCAAGGCGCCATCACGGTGGCGAACAGCGGCACGCTGAGCGGCTTCGGGAAAATCGACGGCAACGTGGTCGTGCAGGCGGGGGGCCATCTGGCGCCGGGAAATCCGGTCGGCAGCTTCACCATCAACGGCAACCTGGTGGCCGAACAGGGCAGTTCGCTGGACTTCGCGTTCGGAACGCCGGGCGCCAACTTCAGCACGCCGGGACAGGGCCACCACGTGCAGGTCAACGGCAACCTGACGATCAACGGCGCGACGCTCAATCCGAGCAATGCGGGCAACTTCGGGCCGGGCCTGTACAACCTGTTCCGCTATACCGGCACGCTGACGGAAAGCAACGGCGGCATCGCGCCGCCGGCCGGCGGCTACACGATCCAGAACCTGGCCGGCAGCAAGCAGATCAACCTGATCACCACGGCCGGCATGGAACTCAATTTCTGGAACGCCAACGGCTTGGCAAGCAACAGCCAGATGGGTGGCGGCAGCGGTGTCTGGTCGCAGGCCAATGCCAATTGGACCGATGCCACCGGCTCCGTCACCTCGACACGCCAGCCGTCCAACGCCTTCGTGATCTTCGGCGGCGCGCCGGGCACCGTGACCGTGGACAGCGCCGGCGGGGCGCGGCCGGTGAGCGCGATCGGTGTCCAGTTCGCCAGCAACGGCTACCACCTGAACGGCGATGCCCTGACCCTGTCGGGCGCAGCCCCGAGCCCGCTCGGCGAAATCCGCGTCGGCGACGGCAGCGCCGGCAGCGTCAACTGGACCGCCACCGTCGACAACGTGCTGGCCGGCGCCGGAATCCACAAGACGGGCCTGGGCACACTGGTATTGAACGGCGCGAACACCTATACGCAGAGCACGCGGATCAGCCGAGGCGTGCTGGCCGTTTCGTCCGATGCCAATCTCGGCGCGCCCTCGGCCAGCATCGCGCTGGAAGGCGGCACGCTGCGCATCACGGGCACGGCTTTCAACACCACGGCGCGCGCGGTGACGCTGGCAGCGACCGGCGCCAGCATCGACATTGCAGATGCCGGCAACAACTTCACGCTCGCCAGCGCGATGAGCGGGACGGGTGGACTGGAAAAGCTGGGCGCGGGCACGCTGACGCTGACCGGCGCCAACACCTACTCCGGCGGCACCAGGGTCAACGCTGGCACCCTTGCCCTGGGGCCTGGCGGCAGCCTCCCCAGCACCGGCGAGCTGAAGCTGGTCGGTGCCGGGGCGCGCTTCGACTTCAGTGCCTCGGGCGCCGACCAGACGCTCGCAGTACTCAGCGGTTCGGCCGGGTCCAGGCTCGACCTGGGGTCCAGCACCCTGACCTTCGGCGACAGCAGCAACCAGACCTTCGCGGGCAGCATCGTCGGCTCGGGCGGCCTGATCAAGCAGGGCAGCGGCACTCAGATCCTCTCCGGCGTCAACAGTTACAGCGGCGGCACCCTGTTGAGAGACGGCACGCTGGCCGTGGGCCACAGCGGCGCGCTCGGCACCGGCCCACTGGCCATGGACGACAACACCACGCTGGCCTTTGTCGCCGATGGGCTGACGCTGGCCAACCCGATCCGTTTCACCGGCGTGGTCGACCCGATCATCGACACCGGCGCCAACACCGCAACCTTGTCCGGGGGCATCAGCGGCGCATCCGAGCTGACCAAGCAAGGCACCGGCACCCTGATTCTGGCCGCGGCCAACAACATCTACACGGCGGCCACCACGGTCAGCCATGGCACCCTCCGGGCCGGTGCGGCCAATGCCTTCAGCGCCGCCTCCGCCCACGCGGTCGCCGCGGGCGCGACGCTCGACCTCGCCGGCCACAACCAGACGATTGCCGCCCTCACCAATGCGGGCACCGTCAACCTGCTGTCTGCGGCAGCCGGCACGACCCTCACCGTCACCGGCCCCTACGTGGGCAACAACGGCGTGCTGAAGATGGGCACGACATTCGGTGGCAGCAACAGCATCTCGGACCGCATGGTCCTGAGCGGCCCGAGCGCGGTGGCCAGCGGTCACACCACGCTGCAGATCACCCATCTCGGCGGCCTGGGCGCACAGACCACCGGCGACGGCATCGAGGTCGTTTCCGCACAGAACGGCGCGACCAGCACCAGGACGGCATTCACGCTGGACGGCGACCACGTGGACGCCGGTGCCTTCCAGTACCGGCTCTTCGCAGGCGATGCCAATGGCCAGGGCGGCAGCTGGTTCCTGAGCACGCAGGACCGTTCCGCCATCACGACGACCGGCACGCCGGCGCCGCCGGCGGCACCGATGTATCGCGCCGAAGTGCCGCTCTATGCGGCGCTGCCCAGCGTGCTGCGCCAGGGCGATCTGGCGATGCTCGCAGACCTGCATCGCCGCGTGGGCGACGAGAGCGGCATCGCCGCGGCGACAGCCGGCAGCGCCGATGCGTCGACCAGCGGCTGGGGCGGCGCCAACCGGCACGCCTGGGGCCGCGTGCTCGGCGGCACCATCACTGTCAGCCAGGGCGGCGTGACGCAGCCCGAGAGCCGCACCAGCATGGGCGGCTTCCAGTCCGGCGTCGACCTGTTCGCCAACCCGCTCTGGCGCGCCGGCCTCTATGCCGGTCTCTTGCGCGCCGACGCCAACGTGAACGGCGCCTACGGTCCCGGCGGGCTGGTCGGCTATGCCGGCACGCTGCACGCCGACAGCACCTACGTGGGCGGCTACGCGACATACGCCGATCCGCAGGGCCTCTATGCCGACTTCGTGCTGCAGCACGGCAACCATGACGTGTCGGGCGGCAGCCTCGGACAGGGCTCGAGTTTCGGTGCCACCAGCCTGATGGCCTCCGGCGAAATCGGCCAGCGCTTCGCCTTGGGCGGCGGCTGGGCCCTCGAGCCGCAGGCCCAGTTGATCTATCACCGCCTCAGTCTCGACAACACCCGCATCAGCGGTGCGAGCGTGCTGCAGGACGCCGACAACGCCGTGATCGGACGCATCGGGGCACGCCTCGCAGGCGACCTGTCGACGTCGATGGGCCGCTTGCGGCCTTACGCAGGCATCAACCTGTGGCATGGCTTTTCGGGCCACGACACCGTCACCTTCGCCGGCCCGGCCGGCGCGACCCCGATCGAGAGTGCCGTCGGCTACACGTCGACCGAACTCATGGTCGGCTTCACGCTCGGACTCACGCCGAAGGTATCGGTCTACGGCCAGCTCGGCAGGGTCTTCCGTACCGGCAGCGGCGATGCTCAGGTCAGGTCGACGGCGCAGGGCACGCTCGGCTTGAACTTGATGTTCTGAACGGATTGCGACCGAATCCAGGCGCGAGGACCATGCGGCCCCGTATAGTCGCCCGCTTCATGGCTCTCGAATGGGAACGAAATTGGYAGATCTTGCAGGCAAGGTGGCGTTGGTGACTGGCGCGAGCCGCGGCATCGGTGCCGCTGTTGCGCTTCGAATGGCACAAGATGGAGCCGATGTAGCAATCACCTACGTCAGTCGCCAAGAGCTCGCCGAAGGCGTACTCAGGCAAATTGAAGCGACAGGGCGCCGTGGCCTGGCCATCCGAGCCGACGCAGCCGACCCGTCGGCCGCACAGGGCGTTGTTCGAAAGGTCATCGACGCGTTCGGAGGACTCGACATTCTCGTGAACAACGCGGGCGTCGCAGAGCTCGCCCCGCTGCCTGATCTCACCCTGCAGATGCTGGATCGACTGATCGACATCAACATTCGCGGAGTCTTCACGACCTCACAGGAGGCGATCAAGTTCATGCCGGCTGGCGGCCGCATCGTCAACATAGGGAGCATCAACGCGGAGCGCGCAGGAGCGCCGGGCATGGCTGGCTACTCGATGACCAAGAGCGCCATCCTGGGATTGACGAGGGGGATGGCGCGTGATCTGGGAAGACAGGGCATCACGGTGAACGTCATCCAGCCAGGACCCGTCGAAACGGACATGAACCCGATGGACAGCCCGTGGGCCAAGGACACTCTCAAATCCTTGGTCGTGCCCCGCTATGGACGTCCCGAAGAAATCGCAGCGGGTGTCGCCTATCTGGTTTCATCCGAGGCTTCCTTTGTGACGGGAACCGTTCTGACGATAGACGGCGGCTTTCTCAGCTGACAGGGGTAGGGCCGGACTCGTAGAGATTGCCGCCCTCACCTTACCAAAGAAGACCAATGAACCGCAGGCGGGGGGCCACGTACGTGGACCCCCGTGGGCGCCGGGATTGCTAGACGGAGCGTCAAGGCCTAGTCTGTGCCACTGCCCGCCTGGGCGTCGGCGATGATCCAGGGTGCGCGGCGGAGTTTCGGTCGTATTCGAAGCCACGAGGTGAGCCATGACGACACGGCGCGAGGTCATCGAGATCGTCGGTGCGGCGGCTGCCAGCGTAGCCTTCCCCGAGATCACTCCGGCTCAAGGGACCAGGGGCGACCCGCGCAAGGCGCTCGATCACGTGGTCGTGCTCATGTTCGAGAACCGCTCATTCGACAATCTGCTCGGCCGCCTTTACGCACCGGGCGACGTCCGGTCGTTCGAGGGCGTGATCGGCAAGGACCTCAAGAACCCCATCCCGGAATGGGCCGAGCATGGCGCCGAGCGCAAGTTCGTGCCCTATGGCGTGGCGCCCACGATGAACACGCCGCAGCCGGATCCAGGCGAAGAGTACCCGCACATCAACACGGATCTGTACGGAATCCTGGACCCGAAGAACCGTTTCATGCCGCTGGCGCGCATGGTGGCTCCGTACAACGCGCCGAGTGATCCGCGCCAGCGGCCGACGATGGACGGGTTCGTGATGGACTACATCAGCGCCTTCACGGCCGAGATGAGGCGGCAGCCCACCTACGACGAGTACGCGCAGATCATGGCGGGATACACGCCCGAGCAGATGCCGGTGATGTCGGCGTTGGCTCGTGGTTTCGCCGTTTTCGACCATTGGTTCTGCGAGGTGCCGTCGCAAACCTTCAGCAACCGCTCGTTCTTCCATGCGGGCACGGCTTCGGGATACGTCGTCAACATGTCTCCTCCCGATTCCTTTCCCGTTCACAACAGGGCAGAGACGCTGTTCGACCGCCTGGAGGCCAAGAGACTGACATGGCGCGTCTACTGCGATTCGCCAAGTCCGGCCTCCTTCACCGGGATCATTCACGCCTCACGATTGCGCAACCGCTTCGCAACCAACTTCTCGACGGTTGCCGATTTCCTCGAGGACGCCAGAAGAGGCCGCCTGCCGACCTACTCATTCATCGAACCGAACCTGTGGCACGGCCACAATGACATGCACCCGCCGATCTCGGCACTGCTTCACGGCCTGCCGTACGATCCGCCGTCCTCTCTTCTGGGTGGCGACGCGTTGCTCGCGTCGGTCTACGACGCGGTCCGCTCCTCGTCATCTTCCAGCGGATCGAACTACCTCAATACGTTCCTGCTGGTCGCCTTCGACGAGACCGGTGGTACCTACGACCATGTCCCGCCTCCGCCCGCTGTGCCACCGACCCGCACGGCACCGGCCGGCCAGATGGGGTTCAGGTTCAATCGCTCAGGTGCGCGGGTACCTGCCATCGCGATCTCGGCATGGGTCCCCGAGCGCATCGTGGTCAACGATGAATATCGCCACACCTCCCTGATCCAGACCATGCGCAGGCGATGGTCGCTCGGACGCCCTCTCACCGCACGCGACGCCTCGGCCCGGGACATCGCTGCGGTTCTTTCGCTCGGAAAGCCAAGGGCACCGGATCAGTGGCCCGAGGTCACCCCCCGGCCGGTTCCGAAGTTCGACGTCGCTTTGCTCCCCCCGGATCTGCCACTGTCGCCGCTCGGCAAGGCGCTGGTGCACAGCCTGTTGGCGTTCGAGAAAACCTCGGGCGCGGCGGTGCCGACCCTCTCGCCGGACGCCCAGCTCACCGGCGCAGAGGCCATCGGGATGATTCGCGACGATGCCTTCAAGCTCTTTCCGGGATTGCGGACCCCATCCTGATCGCGGCCGAGAAACTCATCTCAAAAGGACTCAGGACCCTTTCAAGCCGCAAAGACTTGAGCCCAATCGCGCTTCATGCTGACAACCTGCAGCCCGTACGCGTCCGCGTGATCGAGTGCTTCCGCCAGAGGACTGAGAGCGAACTCGCGGTCATAGGCGAACTCTCTTTCTGCGTCGTCATGGTGCAAGAGCAACGCCAGGCGTGGCCCTTCACCCGTTCGCGTATACCTGAGCATCGCGAGATCGCCATCGGAATTCCCGAAGGCGAGGATCGGACGCCGACCCACATGGCGGGAAATGCTGTTCACCTTGACCTCGCGGTCGTTGAAGCTTTCCATTTCGGCAAGCTTGACCAACTCGCCTCGTCCGTCGCGCATCTCGAACCGTGTCTTCATGCTGCTGCCGATCACCTGGTCGCGCGCCACCCCGTAGAGTGTTTCGCTGCATGCGCGCATGAGGTCGATGCCACCGCCGGACACGACAAAGGTCTTGAACCCGTTCTCGTGCAGGTAGTGCAGCAGTTCGATCTGCGGCTGGTAGGTCAACGCCGTGAAGAGGCGACCGAGCGTCGGATGCCTGGCAGCAGCGAGCCATTGCTGGGCGATCCGACCAAACTCGTCAACCGTCGTGCCCGAGTGCACGGTCGCCGCAAGGTGCATCAGATCCTCCATCCCGAAGGGCGGAATCTTGCGCATGTCGTGCTCGAGGAAGGTCTTGAACGGATCGCGTGTCCGCAAGGAAGGATCCGCTTGCGCCAACTGTTCGAGGCGGCTCCGCGCAAAGAAGAATTGAACCTGGAGGGGTCGCTCGCACCAGAGGGTCCCGTCGTTGTCGAAGGTCGCGACCCGATCGGCGGGCGGAACGAAATCGGAACTGCCCGATCGGGTAGTCCTTTCGACGAAGTCCACGATCGCAGTGCGCGAAGCACAGTCGTTCCAACTGGAAAGCCTCTTCGGATTCATGCCCGCTCCTTTGTACTTCCGTTCGCTCGGCGGCTGGCATGCCAGCATGGGCTGCCGATGGCTTCAATCCCACGCCTTGAGTTTCCTGGCCGCCGTACCGAACTGGCCCAGTTGATAAATGGCAGCGCCCTTGAACGAAAAGCTGAAAGCCTCGAACGGTTCGGCGAGCATCGCGTCGAGGTACTTGCGCGACGCAACGCCGGTGCTGACGTGCGGATTGAAATGCTCACCGGAAGCCTTCGGCACGAACGCGGAAACGTACTGAATGAGCAACGGGTCGATGACAGGGTCATCGGGTGTCGTGACGAATGCGCCCGAGTCGCCGGTCTCGGTCGCAAACGGCGTCACCGCCTCGATCAGCGCCTCCTGCAGTTCGAGAAGTCGAGGCGTGGGTTTCGCGACGATGCCAGCCAGCCCGATCTCCTGGCTCGGGATGTAGTAGTACCTGATGGCCTCCAGCTCCATGTCGCCCAGTCGGGTTCCGGCGAGGACCTTTTCGACGGCGGCATGCACCTTGTCCAGGTCCGCGGTACGGACGAACCGCTGCAGCAGCGTGACGTGCGGCCGATGGGTCGCATCCAGGGCAAATCCCTTGGGAAAAACCTGGAGCAGGCGAGCGTTGTTGGCTTCAGCGTGCTCGAGCATCCTGGCGTCGGGTTCGAGCAGGATGTCGATGGCTGTAGCCGGACTCATCGGGAGGGTCATTTCTGCAACTCCGAGTGTCATCTGCGACCAAGTGCAGCGCCGAGCGCCCCACGTCACTGCAAAGGGGATTCAGTATAGACATCCGGCTACAGCACCGCCATCTTCAGCGCGGCCCGTTACGCAGCGGATCGACGTTCGCGGGCAGCGCATTGAAGTCGATCACCTTCCACACATAGTCTCTCTGCTGCGGCGACAACAGCGCGTAGCGCGGCCAGAAGAAGAGGTAGTCGGCCGACGACATGTACGAGGTGTTGTCGAAGATCATGCGCTTCGCGCAGCAGGTGAAGTTGGTCCAGTCGGGCCAGGGCGTCTGGCCGTCGAACAGCTGCGTGGGCGCACCGGTGCGCGCGAAGGTCGAGAAGTGCTTGATGAAGCGGTCCGACAGTGCCTGGCGGCTGGCCGCGTTGCTGGCGTCCCAGGCAAAGTGCATGAAGTTGGGCTCGTTGGTGACGAAGTTGCCGAACAGCGAGCCGATGTCGATGCCATGAAAGGCCGAGAAGGTGTCCTTCCAGGGCTGCGGCGTGTCGTTCCAGTTGAAGTTGTAGCGGTAGATGCCGCCCTGCTGCAGGCGCAGCAGGCGCACGACGTTGTCGATCACGTTGTCCAGGGCGTAGCTGATGGCCTCATGCGTCTGGGTGTAGATCGGCTGGAACTCCGGCTTGATCAGGTCGTTGACCGTGACGGTGCCGGGCGCCGCGTAGTTGGCCAGTTGCCAGTACGCCTGGGCGCTCGGCTTGCCCATGCCGAAGGAATAGGCGAAGTACGAACCTTCGTCGTGCGTGGAGCCGACCATCAGCGGCATCTTGTTGTAGTTGCCCGCCACCAGCCCCGCCAGGCCACTCGCGCGGATCACCGTGCCATCGGTGAAGTGGCCCGGCACCACCGGGTACGGCGTGAACTTCATGATCTGCGCCGCCGTGGCGCCGCGCAGCAGCGCCGCGACCTCGGCAGGGCTCATGCTCAGGCGCTGGGCCGCGGCCTGCTCGGGCGTGGACGCACGGCCGGTGTCGACCAGCAACTTGTTGGCCAGATCGTCGGCGGCCAGCTGGCCCACGGCCGACGGGTAGCCGTTGGGGATCCCGGACATGCACAAGGCCCGCTGAAACTTGCCGGCCGCCAAGGGCGACTGCAACAGGCCCCAGGTGTTGATGCAGCCGGCCGACTGCCCGGCCACCGTCACCAGGTTGGGATCCCCGCCAAAGGCGCCGATGTTGGTGCGGACCCAGTCCAGGCCGCGCACCAGGTCCAGCGTGGCGTAGTTGCCCGAGTCGTCCTTGGCATCGCCGCTGGCCAGTGCCGAATGCTTGAGCCACCCCAGCATGCCCAGCCGGTACTGCACCGTGACCACCACCATGTTGGCCTTGGCCGCCAGGTAGGCGCCGTTGTAGAGCGGCTCGCGCGCCGAGCCCTTGAGGTTGCTGCCGCCATGGATCCAGAACAGCACCGGCAACCGGTCGGCGCTGGAGTTAGGCCGCCAGACATTGAGGTAGAGACAGTCTTCACTGCCCACCGGCTGGTCGAAGGTGGCCGGGTCGGGCTCGCCGAAGAAGCTGCCGACCTGCGCGCACATGGACGCAAAGCTGGTGGCCGCACGCGAGCCGCTCCAAGGCACCGGCGGTTGCGGCGCACGCCAGCGCAGCGCACCGACCGGCGGCTGCGCAAAGGGCACGCCCAGGAAGGCCTGGGTGTTGCCGGCATCCGCCTTGCCGTAGATCTTTCCGGCGTCGAGCTGGCGGGTCAACTGCTGGTCATAGGCGGCCAGCGCCGGGCTCAGGCCCAGCAGGGCTGCGATGAAAACCGCGCCGGCCAGGGCCAGGCGCCGCCAACGCGCCAGCGGCGCGTGCAGTGGATCGAGGTTCACAGTTGTCTCCTTGTTGTTGTCGCGCGGGAACGCCGCCGGCTCCCGTGAGCATTCTGGAAACATTCGAAGCGCCGGGCCTCCTGGTCAATCCCCAACAGCGCCTCGGAATCGGCTGATTGACAAATGCTCGCCTGCGCGCTAGCTGGCTCAGGGCACCAGGTCGTTGCGCACCGCGTAAAGCACCAATTCGGCCGTACTCCGCACGCCCAGCTTCTGGAAGATGTTGCTGCGATGCGTGCTCACGGTCTTGCCGCTGATGCACATGCGCGCGCCGATCTCGGTGTGCGACAGGCCCTTGATCAGCAGCGGCAACACCTGCTGCTCGCGCGCGCTCAGGCGCCGGTGCGGCGGCTGCGCGACGTGCCCCCGCGGTGTCGTGTCCGTGGTGGGCCCCAGGGCCGCGGCAATCTGGCCGACGGCGTCGACCGTCTGCCGCGTCAGGGCCAGCAGCCGCTCGGTCAGGCCTTGCAACTCGCCGCCCTGGGCGCCGTGCAGCACGCGCGCCGCGTCGGTGCGGATGTTGCTCAGCATGCCGCCCAGCACCTCTTGCACTTCGCGCGCGAAGGCGCTGCGCTGCGCCTCGAGCTTGGCGGCCGTGCGGCTGCTGAAGGCCTGCACCTGCGCCAGCAGGCGGCGCAACTCGGCCTCGTTGTGCAGGCGCTCGGTGACGTCGACCCCCACGCCGATCACTGCCGGGCGGCCTCGAAAGTCCATCCGCGAACCGTGCACCTCCACCAGCACCACATGCCCGTCGCGATGCAGCCCGCGGGTGATGAAGTGCATGCTGGGCGGATCGCCTTGCAGGCGGGCCTGCACCCGCTGGCGCACCTCGTCCAGAAAGTCCGGCGGCACGATGCGAGAAAGCGGCATCCCGATCACCTCTTCCCGTGCATAGCCGGCGATGGCCGCCCAGGTGCTGTTGGCGTAGACGAAGCGGTCGTCCTGGATCACGTAGATGCCGGCAACCGACTGCTCGACGATGGCTTCGAAGGGAATGGCTTCCGCGGAATTCATGGCGCGGATCGTAGTACCCGCAAGCCGTTGTCGAAGTCCCTGTGGGTCACCGTCCAAGGCCGTCGGCGGCGGCGATGATCTGCGTCGCATTCGGGAAGATGGAGAGGCTGTTCGGCCCATCGACCGCCTCGATTTGTACCCAGCGGACGATGCCTGCCGCATCGACCAGAAAGTGTCCGACGAGCTGAGTGCCGTGGAGCGCGAAGATGGCACTGTCGATCTCGTCCGGTTCGAAGCCGTCCTTGGCGTTGAGGGCGGCGTTGGCTTCCAATGGCTGCGTCGGCGCAGACAGCTCGCCGGTGGGGTTGATTCGCGCCGCGGCGAACTGCGCCATGCTCGCGCGATAGGGCCACTCGGGCTGGCCGTTGTCCCCCTCAGGCAGGAACTCGAGATGCGGCACGCCGAAGGCCTGGTGTGCAAGGCAATCCGGATCGCACAGAAGCGTGACGGGCGTCGGCCGGTACCGGAAATACAGGCTGGCGCGGTCCAGCCGCGTGTTGATGACGGCGAGGGTCTCCACCCCCATGGCGCGCAAAGGCGGCTCCACGCTCCCGAGCTGCAGCACCTGGCGCCGGCAGAACGGGCAATGCAAGCCACGATAGAAGCCGATCAGGAATGGACGACCGCGCAAGCTGTCGAGGGAGACCATCCCTTCGAGGTTGGCCGCCGGAAGCGCGAACGCCGGTGCAAGTTCTCCCTGTCGTAGCGGGCGTCTCTGATCTCCCATGGAATATCTCCTTCGGGTGTCGTCCAGCTGAGCGACAGAATTCGACCGTATCACTTGTCGCAGGCAATCACAACGCTCGGCGTCGGATGCTACGTTTTCACCTCTCGCCTTTCACGCCCCATCCCACCGAGCTACCAGCCCTGAGTGCACGGGCCATGTTGACGAGGCGGGCATGCGCGCCCACCATGGCGCATCGTCGCCAATGCCCAGCCAGGCGGCGGACTCGCCGGAGTGGCCTGCCCCTCTCTGGAATGAGTGGTCAAGGGCGCCGTTCAGACCTTTCAAGGGGAACTCATGACTGAGAGCGACAAGGTGTTCGCGGGCTCGATCCCGAAGCTCTACGACACGCTGATGGTCCCCCTGATCTTCGCGGCCTATGCCGTCGACCTGGCGGAGCTTGTCGCTGCCTGCGCGCCCGGCTCGGTGCTTGAAACAGCGGCCGGCAGCGGTGTGGTCACCCGGGCGCTTGCGCCAAGACTCCACGCCGACGCGCGCTACGTGGTGACCGACCTCAGCCAACCCATGCTCGACTATGCCGCCAGCCGGCAGGGGGCCGATAGTCGTATCGAATGGCGGCAGGCGGACGCGCTCGACCTGCCGTTCGAAGACGCCTCGTTCGACGTCGTCTGCTGCCAGTTCGGTGCGATGTTCTTCCCCAACCGGGTCGCGGGCTACGCCGAGGCGCATCGCGTGCTGAGGCCGGGCGGGCGCTTTGTCTTCAGTGTCTGGGACCGCATCGAAGAAAACGCCTTTGCCGATGACGTCACCCGCGCCGTCGCCGCGGTGTTTCCGCACGACCCTCCGCGATTCCTCGCCCGCACGCCGCACGGCTATCACGATATCGCACTGATCCGCGAGGAATTGAGTCGCGCAGGGTTCACCGGCATCGAGATCGAGACGCGCGAGAACGTGAGTCGCGCGCCCTCGGCACGCGACGCCGCCACCGCCTATTGCCAGGGAACGCCGCTGCGCAACGAAATCGAGGCGCGCGACGCCAGCTTGCTTCAACTCGCCACGGACCGCGCGACGGCGGCGATCGCCCGCCGCCATGGCGAAGGCCCGGTGGCCGGCAAGATTCAGGCGCATGTGATCGTGGCGGCGGGATAGCGCAGTCCCGGCGCAGCCTGTTGCAACCGAAACCGCCGGGCCCCACGTGGTCATTCCCCGTTGCCCGGAACGGGTCGAAAATGGCGGCGTGTTTTCGCAGTCCATCGTCCAGGATGCAATGCGGCGTGCGCTGGCAGACGGCGCGTTGCAGCCGATCGAGACTCGAACCATCCTCCTCGACAGCGATGGCGTCCGGTTCGTCTTGCGCACGGTGTCGAGCCTGGCGCGCAAGGACAAGGCCCGCCATGTCTCGGCGGCCAGGGATCCCCTCGGCGACTACGACCGTTCTCTGTTCGTCGGCGACCTCGCGCCTTCGCACTACGTCCTGCTGAACAAGTTTCAACTGCTCGCCGGCCATGTGTTGCTCGTCACCCGCGGCTTCGAACGCCAGGAGCGCCTCCTTGCCGTCGAGGATTTCGCCGCGCTCGTCACCTGCCTGAGTGAGGTCGACGGCCTCGCCTTCTACAACGGGGGCGTCGAAGCTGGGGCCAGCCAACGGCACAAGCACCTGCAGCTGGTGCCGCTCCCGCTCGCACGCGAAAGCCCGGACCAGGTACCGATGGAGCGACTGCTCGGCAGCGGCTCGCGGCTGCCGTTCAGGCATGCGTTCGCACGCCTGGCGCCGCAAGCGACGGCGCCCGAGTTGCATGCCCTCTATGGCGAGTTGCTTGATCGGTGCGGGATTTCCGCTGTCGCCACCCAAGAGGGCGACGTTCAGTCGGCCCCCTACAACCTGCTGGTTCGCCGAGGCTGGATGCTCGTCGTGCCGCGTTCGCGCGAACGTTTCGAATCGATCTCCGTGAACGGGCTCGGCTTCGCCGGCTCATTGTTCTTGCGTTCGCAAGAGGAACTGGACCGCGTCTGCGCCATGGGGCCGATGCAGGTGCTGCGCGCGGTTGCGATGCCGCTGGACGAGCCTCATGGCGCATGACCGATCTTCCCGAGCTCGCTGGCGCAAAGGCGCCTAGTGCCGGAGGCGCATCTGGTGCCTGGATCAACGGAGGGTGCCGCTCATCCGCAACGTCTTCGAGGCCGGGCAGCGGCCGCGTCCCGGACAGGGTCAGGACTACAGGGTCGCGCGCGCGTGCATCGCCACCGGCGCGAACTACATCGACCTGGCCGATGCGCGCGCATTCGTCGCCGGAATCCGCGAGCTCGACTCGAGCGCCAGGGCGGCGGGCGTGTTCGTGAGCAGCGGAGCAAGTTCGGTCCCGGCACTGTCGAGCGCAGCCGTTGACCACCTCGTGCGAGACATGGCGACCGTCCGCAGCATCGACATCGGCATCAGTCCCGGCAACAGAACCGAGCGAGGTCTGTCGACCGTGAAGGCCATCCTCAGCTATTGCGGAAAGCCGATCCCGGTCGACGGCTCTGCGCACACGATCGGATGGAGCGGCTCGCGCCGCCATCGCTACCCGGCGCCGGTCGGACAGCGATGGCTGTCGCCATGCGATGTCCCGGACCTCGCATTGCTGCCAGGTCGGTATGCCGGGTCCCCCATCGTTCGGTTCGGCGCCGGCCTCGAACTCGCTTTCCTGCACCGGGGGATGAACGCCATGGCGTGGGCTGCGCGCCGCGGTCTCGTCCGGGACTGGTCAGCCCATGCGCGCTGGCTCCAGCGTGCGGCAGACATCTTCAAGGGCTGGGGGTCCGATGCGGGCGCCATGCACGGTGACTGGGCTGCGCCCCGATGGGGCCGAGGCGTCACGCACCTGGAATCTGGTTGCAACGCATGGCGATGGCCCTTGCGTGCCGACGCTGGCGGCAGCCGCATTGGTTCGAAAGCTCAAGGCAGGCGGCGTCTTGCCGGCTGGCGCGACGCCCTGTGTGGGGAGACTGTCGCTCGAGAACTTCGAAGAAGAAGCGCGAGGCCTGAACATCCAGATGGCAGAGGTAGTCGCATGAACACGGTGTCGATGTACGAGCGGGCCATGGGTGAGAGCTTTGACCGCCTTCCGCTCGCCGTGCAGCGCTTTCACAAGTTGGTCGGCGCGCAGGAGCTTCACGGCTGGGTCGACACCGATGCGCCTTCCTCGCCGGCGGCAAGCCTCCTCGCTCGTTGCCTTGGCACCCCGCTTCGGGCGACCAGCGGCCCCATCCGGTTCGAGCTCCATGCCGCGCCGGAGGCCGAGACGTGGACCCGACATTTCCCGAGCCGGACAATGACCTCGCGCATGCGCCTCGATGCGACTCGGGTCGTCGAGCAACTGGGCGCGACTCGTCTGACCTTCGACCTCTGCGAGACAGACGGCAGACTTGAAATGCGCCTGAAGGCGCTGCACTTTCTGGGAATGCCCTGCCCGCGCTGGCTGCTCCCGCGAGTCGTTGCCGAGGAGACCGGCCAAAGCGACCGGCTTCACTTTCGGGTTCAGGCATCGCTGCCGGCCATCGGAACCGTGGCAAGCTATCGCGGTCATTTGACTGTCTCCGAGCAGGAACCCGTGTGATTGTCGTCTTCGATGCTCAATGTCTTCTTTGCAATGGCTGGGTGCAATTTCTGCTGCGGCACGACCGGCATGGCCTCGTCCGCTTTGCGTCCATCCAGGGTGCAGCAGGAAGGGGCTTGCTTGCTCAGGCGGGCCTGAACGTCGACGGACTGCAAACGCTGCTCGTGGTGGATGGGAATCGCACCTGGCAACACACATCCGCCATCCTGCGCGTGCTCCACGCACTGGGGTGGCCGTGGCGGCTCGCGTGGGCCGCTTGGCTGGTGCCTGCGCCTGTGCGCGACGTGCTGTATCGCTGGGTCGCACGAAACCGGTACTGGTTGTTCGGGCGCACTGAAACATGTGCGATGCCGCCTCAGGACTACGCCGAGCGCTTCCTGGACTGACTCGCCAGGCGCCCGCCGGCTCCGACGAGGCAGCCCAGCGAACTATTGCACTGGCGTCGAGGTTCTGAGACCCCTGAGCGCACGCGGAATCGGCACCACGATCATCTTCACGTTGCCGACGATGACCAAATTGTGCCGTCGGGGGTGGCGACCATGCGTGGATTAGCGAATAGCCTTCCCATCCTTGTCGTACTTCGGCGTGAAGGTGAAGCCGTATTCCCGGAGACTTGCCGGATAGAGCGTGCCGGTTTCACCGAAACCCGGATACTTTCCGATGCGAGGCTGCTTCTTCACGCAGTCGGCAAAGTCCTGTTGGCCCTTGCTACAGAGGATTCGAAGCACAACACTGCCTTCGCCCTTGGCGACAAAATCCTTGTTGGCGTGCCAGGTCGTCGGGTGACGCACCTCGACGATGTCTCCGCCCTTGAGCATTGGCAGGTGGTCCGGAACGATGGCAGTCGTCGGCCACACCTTCTGGCCAGCGCTCACCCACGCCCCGTATTCCGGCTGCCGGAGGTTGACTCGCGCCACCCGCATATCGTACTCGGGTGAGCCGAACTCTATCCCGAAGGTGTAGATCAAGTTCCGGTTGGCGAAGTTGTAAGCGCCTGCCCAGACCTCGTCAAACGCGACTTCGGCCGCGACATTGCGCTCCCACATTTCAGGCGGGAGCTCGGTTCCAAGGTTGATGGCCTTGTTGATACCGTGGATGACAGGCGTCTGGCAGGCCGCGAGAAGGATTGCCGTCATGAGGATTGCGATACGGTAGAAGAGTTTCACTTTGTTTGCCTCTTTGTGCGTCCGCCGGGCATGCACCTTTTTCCCGCAGCCCAAGGCGAATGGAGAGCGGAGCTACGAACTGTTCTTTGTGATCTGGATTGCCCCGGGGCCGGACCCGACCGAGTCAAACCAGCAGTGCCGTGACGAGAGGTTCCGCAGCACATCTGCTATCTGGCAAGCTTGATGTCCGCGGCGGATGCGGCAGCGCGGCGCTCGGGGGAATTGGCGATGCGTGCCGCCAAGGTGCCACTCGATTGCGGTCCGTCAACTGCGTCAAGCGCAGAGGCAGCGGCATCGAGTTCGGAGGCGGCTGGCGCGGTGCGCGATGTGCCGGCGGCGGCACCGGACAACATTGCTTCAGTGAATGCCATGGCAAAGCGGAGCGCCTGTGCACGGGCTCCGGCATGCTGAGTTGAAACAATGCGGTCAATCTCGTCTCGAACTCCGTTCTCATTCGCGTCAGGGCCGAGAAGCGCGCGCTCTTTTGAGTTGAGGGTGCCGAGGACCGGATGATTGGTGACCTCAGGGACAACGCCCTTCACGTAGTCGTCACCGGTGGCGGCGCAGCCCGCAAGGACAGCGGCAAGAGAGAGGGCCGGCAGGGTGTTCATTATTCTGAAAAATGGGTACGTCATCGCTCAGGCGAGTAGTACAGCGTCTCTCCACACTGCCCGCAGATATGCGCCCGGTGGAAGGTGCGCTGCATCAGATTGCGTACCGCTACGTGATTGCTCCCGCAGTGGCGGCATGACACTCGCCCGCCGCCGCGGACGCTGGCAGGGAAGGTCTTGCTGTACCACGCATAGCCGTACTGACGGAAGTGACGGCGCTTCAGGAAGTAGGAAGCAATCGACCCCAGAAGTACGATGGGAAATCCGGTTACGAAGACGAAGTCACCTTGGAAATCAAGCAGGTAGGCCGTCAAGTTCAGCCCTACGAAAAGCGTCAGGCCCCCAACAAAGAGGTAAACGGAGCTACGCTTGTAGCTCGGAAGGACGAAGGATTGGGGTTCAGCATTCATCGTTTTCACTCAACGGGTGGGTTCGAATGGCCAGCCAGTGAAACTGGTCTAGAAGCTGAGCGGGCTCATCGAGTCGGCAAATGAGTCGCCTCCGGAAAATGAGGCGACCCCATTGGGTATATCGACACTTATTTCGAAAACTTTAGCCAGCGCGGTGCATTCGCCATGAGGCCTTTGCTATCGTGCGCGCTACGAGCCATGAACATTTGGAGGTCGGGCCTGTTGCGGCAAGGTTTGGGGCTCTAAACATTGGATGGGCAGCTTCGTTGCGAATGTCCGCTTCGGACTGCGGATTCAACCGGACCTTCACGACCGCCGCTCAATCAACAGGAAATTGCCATGTCATCGAACCGTGGACTGCCAGATTGGTTGATGTTGCTCGCGTGGCGGGCCCTGCTCGGAGAGATTTACCCGTCAGCCAACAGCCGACATTCCGATTCGATCGGTGGAAATCTACATTGGACTTCACTAGCCTTAGGCCGCGCGGCGGCGCAGCGCCGAAGCTTGCCTCAGGCAACGGGAACTGTTCCCCCGTCGATAAGGTATTCGACCCCCGTGATGGAGGCTGCGCGCTGCGACACCAGAAACCCGACCAGCTCTGCGACCTCCTGGGGCCTGGCAGGACGCCCAAGCGGTATGCCGCCGAGGGAGTTCATGAGGGAGCGGCGTGCACCGTCGTAGTCTGTTCCATGCTCGTTGGCGATTTTCTCGACAAGGCTCACCGCAGCTTCGGTCTCGACCCAACCGGGTGCCACGCGTACCACGCGCACGCCCTTTGGACCGACTTCCTTGGAGAGGCTCTTGCTGTAGGTCGACAGGGCAGCCTTGGCGGCAGCGTAGGCAGCGGTTGCCTCCGGCAACCGCGGCTGCTCCAATCCCTTTGGTGCCGCCCGTGACGAGCGCCCTTCGACCCTCGAGTTCGATAGGTAGACGGATTTCGAGA
This sequence comes from Variovorax sp. M-6, assembly GCF_052114385.1. Lineage (NCBI taxonomy): Bacteria > Pseudomonadati > Pseudomonadota > Betaproteobacteria > Burkholderiales > Comamonadaceae > Variovorax > Variovorax sp. M-6. Next base: position 272,981 of record NZ_JBFREQ010000005.1, read on the forward strand.
GAGTCGATGAGGCCGTCCTTGAGGCCAAAGACGTGTATCAAATCGACTCGATTGCCCGGGAAGTTGCCTTCAAGGTGTGCCAACAGCTTGAACGTGCCGCCTTCCCGTGAGAGACCCAGTGGCATCAGCCGGTACTGGTACTTGGCCTCGGCTGCGGCCTTCCAGGCGCTGATGGCGTTCAAGCCACGGAACGTCTGGCCTTCGTCCCGAACAACAGCATGCGCGTGGAAGTACTCACTGAGCGAGGCCTCGTTGTCGGCTCCACGCGAATGAAGGTATCGCGCAATGGCGTCAGGGGTCTGGACATTCATGGAAGTCAGCGAACAGGTTGCAATGCACTGATGCTCGGCCGCCTACGCTTACCTCATGGCAAGTACGCACCAAAAAGTTAGTGCCCGACCCACTGCGCACGGCATTGCCAACCGATCTGTCATTGGCATGATGATGATCTGGTTGGTCGCCACTGCGATGCGCCTGCGGTGGCTGGGCAGACGGGATGAGTGATTCGCAACTGGAGCAAGAAGCGGATCAAGGCAAGGGAGCGGGCACGCAAGGGGACTGCCACCACCGGCGCACAGGAGTAGGACCAATGAAACGAAATCACTTCACGTTGCTCGTTGTCGCCGTGGTTTGCAGCATTTGTGGCGGCACCGACCTATTCGCTGCCGATAGAGCCGAGCGGCCTCCACTGATGTCGCCCCTCAAGTTTCCGCCGGGGAAGACCTTGGTACCGGCACTAGGCGGCGCGGTCGATTGGCTGAATTCGAAGCCGCTGACCGCTGATGACTTGCAGGGAAAGGTAGTGCTCGTCAACTTTTGGACCTACTCCTGCATCAACTCGCATCGCACACTTCCGCACATTCAGGCGTGGGCCGACAAGTACAAGGATCAGGGCTTGGTCGTCATCAACGTCCATACCCCCGAGTTCGGCTTCGAGAAGGACATCGAGAACGTTCGCAAGGGAATCGCGGACTTGCAGGTGCAGCCTCCGGTTGCCGTGGACAGCAAGCGTGCGATCTGGAACGCCTTTGACAACGACCAATGGCCAGCGCTGTACTTCATCGATGCGCGCGGAAGAATTCGCCACCACCAATTCGGTGAGGGCCAGTATGAGCGATCTGAAAGGGTGCTTCAGAGTCTGCTGACTGAGGCCGGCGCGAAGGGGGTCGATTCACAGCTGGTACGTGTCGCGGGCTCTGGAAGTCAGGCACAGGCCGATTGGGACGACCTGCAGTCGCCGGAAACCTATGTGGGATATGACCGCGCGGAGGGCTTCGTCTCACCGGGCGGCGTGAAGCGGGGTGTTGCACACCTGTACGTGGCGCCCGATCAGTTGAAGCTCAATAGTTGGGCGTTGTCCGGGCATTGGAGAGTCGGCGGAGAAGCCGCTGCGTTGGAACGAGCGAACGGCAGGATCCTGTACCGCTTCCACTCTCGCGATCTTCATCTGGTCATGGGATCCGCCGTTCAAGGGAAGACCGTGCCATTTCGCGTGCTCGTCGATGGGAAGCCACCTGGCATGGCGCACGGTGCAGATATTGATGCAGAGGGCCGAGGGGTGCTGTCCGACCACCGGCTATACCAACTGATTCGGCAAGCAAAGCCCATCGCGGATCGGCTGTTCGAGATTGAGTTCTTCGAGCCCGGAATTGATGCCTACTCGTTCACATTCGGCTGATACGGGTCTTTCATTGCGACTGTTGCCGCCAAGCAGGCCCATTTGCCACAGGAGCCAGCCCACGCTCAGTCATGGTGGCTCAGCCTTGACGCGCGAAGGAGTCTGTGCTTCCAGAGGGTCACCGCTCTGTCGAGCGGCGTGATTGAACTCACGCGTTGGGCCTGCGCCAAACCGCATGATCTCTTTGCCGCAAAGCTGCCGGCCGAGCCCGCCCACAGGGACCTGAAGCAGGTCCCGCATCGGAGGGCACACGTCGGCAGGCAGCAGACGGAGCGGTTGAGGCGCCGAGCACGACTTGAGGCTTACCATCGCTGCATGAACTTACGCGAGACCGCCCCCTCCCCCGAGCGCAACAAGCAGCCGATCCTCGAGGTACTTGCGCGCGTATTGCCGCCACGCGGCCTCGTGCTCGAGATCGGCAGCGGCACCGGGCAGCACGTGGCGCACTTCGCCAGGGCTTTGCCCGCCCTCA